>JAEMRK010000031.1:8731-19746 GCA_016463375.1 Parachlamydiales bacterium
TACGATCGCCTGGACTTCAAAGACGTGTTTACATGCAGAAGAGTTTCCAAACTTTGGGACACAAAGATTTCCAATTACATCTATGATACAGTTATAAAATCTCATAAGTTTATAAAGCCTAATGATCTATTGATACTCACCGATTGTTTTAAAGCATATGTTAATGACTGCCATACCAACCACAACATCAGAAATCTGAATTTTACTGAAAAAGAGTTCTTTAAAACGACTCAGCATCACGACTTAAAAATCTGTCATTTTTACACAGTTTGGAACAATAAATTAGTAGTAGAGGCTAAAGCCCTAAACAATTCTCGATACATTGTTGTAGATGATGATGAAACTTGGGAGCCTTTAAAATACGAGAATAAAAGCCTTATTATTTCTATGACTACTTTGAATGATAAATTATATGCAGGAAATGCAGATGGAAACATCTACGAATTAAGCTTAAGTGCTGAACCTGTATTGATTTCAGAAAAACATGCAAAAGTTTCGCACTTAAAGTCGTTTAATGGGAATTTGGTGGTTGTTTCTAGATACTTTGATGCTCCCGGCCTAGCTTCCCCAGCTAATTTGTCAATCATGTCAACTGAAGGTCACGTTCATGAAATTGTAAGTACGCATCTATCAAATTTAACAGCGCTTGAAGACGTCATCCTAACATGGCAGGGATGCCTTATTACTATTTTAGATTGTAACCTAAAAGAGATTGGTAGACTTACAAATGAAACATTTTTGAAAGAAGTATTTGTCTTTAATGACAAATTATTAAAGATGGATGTTTCAGGTATACTAAGCTATGTGAAAATCTCAGAGACCCTAAAAAATCCTGATTCAATAACATATTCTGATTTGGTTTTACGAAAAAATATGGTTGGTTTTACAAGACTCAATAATTCCATTCTTTATTTTGGTACATATGAGAACAAGCTTGAAATAAGAATCCATAAGCATGATAAACCATATGATAAATTTGTTGAAGTTAAAAAATCGATAAACATGACCTACAATAGTCTTGACGAATATCAAATATGCGTCAAGGAAGACAAAATGTTTTTATTTTGTACAAGGTATGGGAGGATGAACCATGTGAGAATGTTCGATTTTGGCTTATCTAATGGTGACACTCCATAAAAGTGTGTTCGATAACTAAACTATTATGCGGTTTATATTTTGAAAGTTAATATAACTCGTCATTAAATTTCCTTTTAAACAGTCACAACACATGAGCAATACATGAATTTCATATCATTAAAATCGATTGATGACCCCTCACAAACTCGCCCTAATAGTGAACCTAACCCTGCACGATTTTTTTGGCAGCTCCTCACTCCTACAGAAATTTTAACCTGTAGAGCCGTTTGTACTCGATGGTTTAACTTATTTTCTGATGCCAAAGTATGGCAGCCAATAGTCTCAAAGTATAGTTTTGTTGATGCCATTGATCCCCTTATTCAATCAGACCCTTGCACGGCTTTCATTAGAAATCAGCGAAAAATTAGTAATATCCATAATGTTCGTTTCAAAAAGTCTGAATATTTAACTAAATCTCAGCTCAACGCTGATACCAAATATATTTATCATCTTACAACATGGAATAGTGAATTATTAGTACATTACTACTTGCAAGGGGACAATGAACAGCATAGACGCACGTTATTTCATGCGGATAAATCTTTTGAAGAAATTAAAGCTGATCCCTGGAAACTTGGTAATATAAAGTCTATTAATGGAAAACTCATAGCAGCAGCTGAAATAAAACAAATTGGTGAAAAAACAACTAACGCTTCGCGTAAGTTTATTGTTGAATTATCGACTCAAACCGATCCTAAAATTATTTACGATGAAAAAAGCACAATAACCTTCTTACCACTTTTAGATAAAATTCTGATTGCGGAACTTAAAGATTTTGAAACATATTTTGAAACATATCTAACTATTATTAAAACAGATGGTACTCTCATTATAAGTAAACAAATAGAATTTTACGATGTTACGACAATAAATGATAAAATTATCATTAGAATACAGGAAAAATTAACAATATTGGATCAAAATTTAAATGAGATTGCTACAACTAATTCAAATCAATATCTAGGAGGTAATCTTCAAGGTTTCGACAGCACTCTCATTTTCGATTATTACTACAAATTTCCACTCCATCAGAAAAAGTGTAAATGGGCCACTTTTTCGGATATATTCGAGTTTAACCGGTTGAATACTTCAGAGTACTCTTTAAGTGATCCCAATAAGTTATATGATCGCGTCATATGCTTTGATGGTCCTGAAGCCGACTCTTCAAAAATCAGGTTTAGTCATATTAATGACTTCGTATTTGATCAATACATAGATCATCCGTATGCTCGATGCATGACAGTCATTGGTAGTAAAATTTTTGTAGCGAGTGCCGATACTATTACTCTTTACGATTTCGATGTTTAGTTTTATTAAGAATAGGTTATAAAGTCATCCACCAATCCCATTTCAACTAAAGTTAGAAGTATAATGTCATCTTCAGCAATAGCTTTCGATCTAATATCAAATTTACCTCACGATATTAAAAATGAAGTCGCCACTTATCTTAAACCAGAAGAATCTCTTTTGTGTAGAGAAGTTTCGAAAATATGGAAGGGTCTTTTTTCGGACGCTGTATTATGGAATACTTTAAGTAAACAATGTTCTTTCATAAATATTCATAATAAATTTCTCATAAACCTTGGTGTTTACCAAACTAATAAAAAACGATTAGAAAATAATGTGAGCACACTTACATTTAGCGAAAAAGTTTTTTATGCAGATAACAACTGCACACTTCAAGGTATGACTGTGTGGAATAATAAGATTGTTATGGAGAAACGAAGTGAAGATAAATATGAATATTTCGTTTTTGATGGGGAAATTCCAAGTAAATACTCATATGTTAAAAATTATAACGGAAATCAAAATACCAGTTGTCCTGTTATTGAAGAAACAATTAACAAATATTTAGATCGTGTTATTCACTATTCATGCTTCACAGTATTAAAAGGTAAATTGATCGGAGCTGATGGATGCGGAAATATCTTAGAATTAAAAGAAAATGGGTCTAGAACACTACTATATTACCTCAACTCTAATATAACGCATTTAGATACCTTTCAAGATAGCTTAGTGGTTTTAGCTTTAGCCAAAGAAAATATACCCCAGCTATCTCTATTAAATTTAAGTGACAAAGTGGCAAAAACTATCAATATCGATACCCAAAAGATATTGACTTACAAAAATATGATATTATGTGTTGAAGGTATACGACTTAAAATTTTTAACGAAAATTTAGAACTCGTTATTAATCGTCAAATAGCGCAAGAGAAACTTAAAGATATTGTGATATACGATAATTTTATTTATATTTCACGAGATTACGGTATTTTAAATTTAGTAAATTTTGATGATTTCTACAATAGTCATGCTCATGCTATAGATTTCAAAACAAATTCAACACATTCATCAAACTTGAAAACTATTTGCAATCAGGTTGTCGTTTTCCACGATAATTTACCTCAATCAACGATTCAAGTGTTGGATGCTAAGAACCCGCATTCTATTTTAAACAAATCGTGCTATAGACTAATTTCTGATAATATTTTATTAAACGGATCTAAAATCTTCAGAATTTTTAGAAACGTAATCACAGTGCTTGATTTTGCACCTAACAACGTTTAAAAAACTAATTAAAGAATAATAGTGAGGTTTTCTCAATAATTTTAACTTTAAGTTTTATCAAGCGACGACTTATCCAGTGTCGACATGTCGATTGTAAATCTATACTTAACATCCCCTTTAACGAGTCTATTGTAGGCTTCATTGACCTTGTCCATTGGGATGACTTCAACGTCTGATGTAATATTGTTAGACGCACAGAAATCGAGCATTTCTTGCGTTTCTTTAATACCACCGATTAATGAACCTACAAGCTTTCTGCGTAATTTAATGAGGTTAAACACATTTAATGCGGGATGGGGCTTTTCAGGAACGCCAACAAGACACATTGCCCCATCTTGTTTTAATAAATTGATGTAAGGGTTTAAATCATGTTGAACAGCGACAGTATCTATAATGAGATCGAAGCTGCGTTGATTGGATTCTAAATTCTTGGGATCTTTTGTCAGTATGACTTCATCAGCACCAAGTCTCTTGCCATCTTCGATTTTACTAGAGGATGATGTAAATAAAACCACGCGGGCTTCCATAGCATGGGCAAGTTTGATTGCCATGTGTCCAAGTCCACCAAGACCTACAACGCCAACCTTACTTCCCTTGCCTATTTTCCAATATCTTAACGGAGAATATGTGGTGATGCCAGCACATAGTAGGGGCGCGACACCAGCAAGATCTTTTTCTTTGTATGATGTAGGCACACGTAGCACAAAATCTTCATCAGCGACCATATGGGATGCATAGCCACCGTATGTGATACCTTTAGTGTGGACATTAGGGCTATTATAGGTGTAGATACACCCCACTTCACAAAATTGCTCATTACCAGCTAAGCAACTATCACATTTTCTGCATGAATCAACCATACACCCGACAGCTGCAATGTCTCCAACTTTGAACTTTTTAACCATCGATCCCACTTTTAAGATGCGGCCGACAATTTCATGACCTGGAACAATTGGGTAAATAGTACCTGGCCACTCACTACGCACAGCATGAAGATCAGAATGGCAAATCCCACAATATAATATCTCCATATTGACATCTTTGGGACCTGGTTCTCGACGAAAGAATTTAAAAGGAGATAGTGGCGATGTTGAACTGGTTGCAGCGTATCCTATATTATTCATATCGATTCCTTAACATAGTGTGTTTAGTCATTCTTAATCATACAAACGAAAAATTTAAGCTCTTTTGATCTTTTAATACTTAGCTTAGCTTTTGGCAAGACAAAATCTTAATCGTAACTTTTGAGGTTAATTCACACTCTCATTAATTACAAATTATTAATTACGAACACTTTAAGTTTAATTATAAAAGATTTTTAAATAATAAATACTTTATTAAATTTAAATATTACCAATAACTAAATATTTAATTATAATAACATTAATAACTAACTCGAGCTTAATATGAATGATTATAGCTATTCAACGAAGTACATTGTTGATACTAATTCTTGGAGTTTGATCAGAACCAATAAGGATGGGCGATCAGATATCGTCGAAATAGGTTTAAAAATCTTCCCTTCACAAGATGAGGCTATAGCAAATCTTAAAGAAGGTCAAAGAGGGTTATTACAAGTTAACGACAAGCAACTTCAATTGATTGTAAATCATGATAATTCAGTATTCGTGGCAGTAAAAAATGTTTTTCAAGCCAACACGGATTCAAAATCTGTAACATCCCCATCTGCGAATTCAATCGGTGATAAACAAAAAATATTGGATGAAAAATTATTAAGAGCTATTCAGTCTAGAAAACCAGAGCTTGTTGATCTTTTAATATCCAGCGGCTCCAAATTCACTGTTTTATCAACCGACCTCATAAAAAAGTGCATAGAAGATAACCAACTAAAAATCTTAAGGATACTTTTCAAAAACAAATTCACATTTAATAAAGATGATTTACAACCCATATACGACGCCTTATTTAGAGCAGCAAACGATAAAAATTGGGACCTCGTTGAATTATGTATTACAAAAGGTCGACTGGACATAACAAAAATACATGCATTTTTGAGTGGAAAGAAATGGGATCTTTTAAGTGTTGCCTGTAAGACTTGTGCTAAACCACAAACAATTGAATTTTGCATAAAGCAAGGTCTAAAACCGACAGAGAATGCTTTAAATTTATTAGGTTGCATTGTTTCAAACTTAAGAAATTCAACTTTAGAAGACACTCAAAAATCAATGAAACTGCTCATAGATCACGGTGCAAAAATTACTGATGATAAATCACCATCTCCTTTAACGAAAATCTGCCATTTCGATTTACAAAATCAACAAACAATGACTTTGTGTATATCGATGCTTAATCATGTCAAAAATGAGATGCAAAACTTAAGCGAAAAAGATCTTAAAGAGCTACGCACATATTTAACATATGTTGTGTTTACATTGATGGAGCTTTGTGAAATACCTGGAAACGACAACCCCTACCGATTAGTTGTGCTAGACTTACTCGATATAGGTGTGGATGTTGATGAAACATCTGCAATTGGCGAAACTCTTTTAATATATTCAACAAAGCATCAAGACTCGATTGTATTAGAAGCACTTCTTGAAAAAGGAGCTAATCCACTAATCCGCGACAACGCAAATCTTAACTGTCTTGATCATGCAGTAAATAGCTTTTCAATTGATATTGTCGATAGGCTTCTTCAAGAACCCTTTGACATTAACGAAGTTGGTCAGAAATACACACCTTTAGAACAAGCAATAGTTTCTAATAAAACTCCATTTGTAAAACTTCTAATAGACTATAACGCCAATAAAAATGACTGTTTAGAATTAGCTCTCAACAATGGTAATTTAGATATTATAGAGTTAATCGATCCCAATTTCTCGCTCTCTGAATATTTTAAAGACGTAAAAGCTAAAGACATACCCTTAGAATTTGCCCGCTTCTTCTTGAATTCCCCCCTTGAGTTGATCGAAAGACAAATTAAGAAAAACGGGTACGACGAAAAATTATTTGGCACCATGCCAAAATTATTACAATGCCTTCCATTGATAGCTCGTTTTAATACAAGTGTATATGGAACGGATATGCAAGAAGCTTATGGTAATAAAGGTGAGTACATCGCCCAACAATTGAGCTATGGTCAATCTATCAATAAGGCCACTCAAAATACACCCCTATCTAAAGATAATATCTTAGATATGTTTGCAGGCTTTGCCAAATACCGTGAAATTATCGCCCGTGATAACGGAGATATGTCTTTTAAAAATTATTCAATTCTAAGGTACGAAAACCAAGAAGGCTTATTGACACACATATCAGACTTTACATCCCCCGTGCGTTATACCGAATTTTTACCAATGGTCCATAATGTTTATAATGCCGTCATCACAAAGCAGGTATTTGCAAAACCAATAACTAAAAAAAATAGTTTCTTTCTTGGTTATACACAAATGTATCGGACACCTGAAAATAAACTGATACCTTTAACATCCATTCAAGTTAATCCATTAAGTGAACCAGATAGTCACGAAACTAATGCTTGGAATTGGATTCATGCCAAATTCGACGAGATACCAGAAGCTGTTTCTCAATTAAAGCGCCTTCACAATGAATTAATGGCATCTGAATCCCCTGATGACCAATACGATAAACTCGCAGAAATTTATTGGCTTGGTAGTAATACCACATTATACAAACGAGGTAGTGCTCAGTACATGCAAATGTACACGGCAAAAATTATCGATGAAAAAAAATTAATACCACTAATTCCCAAAATTGACTATCCATTAATTGACTGTGTTGCGTTAACATTGCCTCTTAAAGAGTTCAAGCAAATGTTCTTATCGCTATTTGAACCACTATCGACTGTCAAGGCACTTGTGGATTACAATAACAAGAATGCCAATACTTAAGAAATTATCGAACTCTTATTTTCTTAAATGTTAACTATCGACTTATTCTGTCAGATTGCATATAGGAAAGCTCTTCTAGTCGTTATAAAGGCTCTATATGCATGCCATATCATACCATCTCAAACGAGCTGGTCAAAATGCCCATTATTTCTTCGATCGTCAATTTTCACCGACTGTTAAGAAAACTCAGTACGTCTATGCAATTTGTCAAAAAGATTTTAAAGGTCATTACATCTACCCTTTAAACAGATTGAAAGATTTAAAAGGGTTTCAAGATATTTACGCAAGACATGTTAAAAAGTATGAAGGTCGCGAAGCGACCATGAATACTTTTATTGAGCCTTTAAACTGCCGGTGGAATGATGTTGTCTTCTTAGCACCAATTCATCCCAATCTCATTTATCAAGAGCTTAAAAGTATTGGATACGATGTTCCTGAAATGTCGTTTTTCAAAATCCCTGTTTCAGCGCTAAAACAAAAACGGGTGGCTTATTGGTCTTTTCCTAAAAACGCAAAATTGGGTGATGTACTAACTAAAGACCAATTTAAACAAATTACATGTGGAAGCTATAAAGAGTTAACAACTCTTCCTAAAAATACGATCTCTTACTTTAATCAAGCTTATGACCCGAAAGACCCATCTAAACTTCCCTTAAAATTCATGTATATTCCTCACATATTATCTAAAGATCCCATCAAAATCTCTAGCAGAAAAATTTCTGTAATTAATTGGAGAAATCATCCTACGACAACTGCTTCCAAGTTAGAAATTAAAAACCGCTTGGGTCTGATAATAAATTCTATCATTCACCCGTTTGTAAAATTGCGAATTTATTATCACGTAAATACGCGCGGTGTATAGAAAAAACAGATTTAAATTTTGTAAACATGATAACTTGCACACACTTAAAAATTACTAATGAGTGCTGCAATGCCTTCTTCAATTACTTATGGAACACTCTTTGAACAACTACCCCTTGAAATATTACCAATTGTTATTCATCACTTGGGACCAAAAGATACAAATACCTGTATCATGGTCTGCAAATTTTGGAATAACATTTTTAAGGACAATGTTTGCTGGAAGTCATTCAATAAAGATTACAAATTCATCCAAGCTGATGAGCTTTTAAAAGAAAATGATGCTCATCTGTTTCGTATTAAAGATATGGCCATCCGCAAAAATATTGCTCAAGGCAAACATCAATCATATTCCCAGTCACTTCGTACCTTAAAAAAAGAGTTTAAAGAGAAATCCTTCTCTTACTTGGGTCGTTGGGGAAATAATGCTATAGTTCATTTAACCGATTGGTCAACGACTAAACTAATTGTAACCAATGGTAAAACCAGTGAATTTTTAGATTGTGGACCACATGCAATTTGTCAAGTGATGGAATTTAACAATATGTTACTGGCATCCACTACAAATGGTAAAATTGTGGAGCTAAAAAAAAATAATAGTCCCCGTTTATTTTACGACGGGACAAATTCTATTACAGATATGTCTGTTTTTTTAGATGATGTCTTATTAGCTACAAAAACTGACAAGAATTTAAGAATTAATGATAAGTTACTAATAATTGATGAAACTGGAAAAGAAATTTTGGAAAAACCAATTAATTTTTCAAGATTTCTTGTTATAAAAGATCGTATTGTGATCCTAAAAGATTGTTCAATCGGCTTTTACGATAAAAATTTAGAATTTTTGAAAGATGAACCTCATTATCAGGCTCTCAACGGCACGGAATTATACTTATATGACGATCAAGTCGTCATAAAAAATTGGATATTTTCATCTGTAACTATTTTAAAAAATGGTGAACCTGAAATTCTTAACCCACTATTAAACCATTGTGAAGATTTGGTTTTTAACCAAAATTTCGTCGCTTTAAAATCTTCTGATACTGTTAGTACAATAATAAGCTATGGTGATGTAAACTCAATTAAATTTAATAAAAAAAATTTTGAAATTTCTTTTAGGAATATTCTTTTTATAGGTGGAAGAATTTTTATGCTTGGTAAAAATAACCTACACGTTCTTGATTTTACTTCTTAGAATTACTATCCATTTAAAACAAGATACCTCGCTTCACAAGCGAGGTATCTTTAAAATGTTGTGTAAGCTAATTAAACATTACAACGTTTAAACGTCTAGATTGTAAAAAATACAGCTTTAAATTTTGTAAACATGGTAATTTGCACTCCCGTTAAATTTACTATTAGTGTGCTGCTATGCCTTCTTCAATAACATATGATAGAACTCTCATTGAAAAATTACCCCTTGAAATATTACCAACATTTATTCACCACTTGGGACCAAAGGATACAAATACCAGTGTCATGGTCTGCAAATTATGGAATGACATTTTTAATGACAATGTTTGCTGGAAGTCATTTAATAAAGATTACAAATTCCTACTAGCTGACGAAAGATTGAAAGAAACTAATGCTCATTTAGCTCGCATACAAGATTTAAGTATTCGAAAAAATATTGCTCAAGGGAATTATAATGTAAAAGTCGTATCATTAGAACACTTAAAAAATGCCGTTGAGCCTAAATACGAAACCTTCTTGGGTCGTTGGGGAAATGATGTTGTTTTTCATTTGACTGATTCGACTACAACACAACTTTTTATAACAAAAGGTGAAACATTTGATTTATTGGATTGCGGAACACACCTAATTCGTCATGTGCTGGAATTTAACAATAAGTTATTGGCATCCACTTCAACAGGTAAAATAGTTGAGTTACGAAGAAATGAGAATCCCTGCTTATTTTACGACGGGACAAATTGTATTATAGATATGTCTGTATTTTTAGATAACTTGTTAATAGCTACTAGATCCGGTCCTAGTGAAGCTTTCAGTAACTCATTATTAATAATTAATAAAACCGGAACTGAAATTAAGAAAAAACAGATTTCTTTTATTAATTTTCTAGCATTAGATGATCGTATATTAGTTTGTTCAACTCTCCAAAAAATTAGATTTTTAGACAAAGATTTAGAATTTTTAAAAGTAGAACATGTTATAGAAAATTTAATATTTTGCGATTTACATTTATATAATAATCAAATCATCCTTCAGCCAAGAGTTGGAGTGACAACTATTTTTAAAGATGGTCAATCCGAAACTCTAAACCCATTAATAAAATATGCGCATAGCTTGAGTTTTAGTCAAAATTACGTAGCATTTACAGTTATAAGGGATTACGAAACAACTTTGTATTATGGTGATGTTAACTCAACACAATTTCAAAAAGTGTGCTTTGAACCATCTTTAAAACAAGTTCTTTTTCTTGCTGATAAAATTTTTACACTTGATAAAGACAATCTTCACGTTGTTGAATTCACTTCTTAAAACGACCAATAATTTACAAGTAACCGCTTATAAAAATCTATACAAATCTAATCAAGACCTGTTTAGACACGTTAGCCA
>JAEMRK010000081.1 GCA_016463375.1 Parachlamydiales bacterium
AGCATTTAACCCACCGCTTTTAAATGACGAAAATAGCTCATATGTTGACTTACAGATATTTGATAATTTGAATAACATTTACACTAATAATTTCGAAGGTGGAGCTGGTATTCTTAATGACGTTGATAAAATGTTGGATAGCAAACTGATATGTTTTCAATATTTACATCATCCTAAAAACGCACCTTATTTCACTAAATACACTCTAAAATATTTCCTTTATCAACAAATCAAGACAATTACTTCATTGAGCTTTGTTAAAAGCAACAAAGCTTTTAATAATGCATCACAAGATTTAACAAGTTCATTTTTAAAGCTCAACTCTTCATTTACTAATTATATTTCAAAGTGCATCCAAATAAATAATTTTTTAGCTATATCTAATTTGGATCATTTTAGTGAAAATGAAAACCAAATGAATGAAATTAATAAAATCAAAGAAGACTTTTCGAATGAGTATAAAACTTTTTATGAGGCGGTTTACAATAAGATTTCGAAATATATTAATTCATCTAATGATCCCCAATTAATGCGTAAAGAACTGCTTACAAATAGTCCTATATTCACACCTCATGAAATTAAAATGAGTTTCACACTTCAATCACTCTTTTCTAAAGAGCTGGCTGCTGTGTTTACTGAAATTTCAAATCCCAGATTGTTTATTGAAAACATCGAAAAGATGTGGTTTAAATGTCTACGCTCTCCTACTGATGGTTCGAGTAAATTAACTGAAATCAAAGAAGAATCAAGTATCAGTATTTCTTCATTATCGATCCTTCACAATTTATCTTTAGAAAAAAAATCAGATTTCGAACAAATCAATTTAAAACCCTATTTTCAAGAAGAGTCACCGATAATTTATAGTAATTACGTCAAAGCTTGGTGGATTAACCCGATTCAAATGGTTGCAAGCCATAAAGACAAAGATATTTTGCTTAAAACCTTAACTCAAGATGAAGTCATCAATAATCATGCTTTCACTCCATTATTAGATAGAATAGCTATATTATATGGAAAAAAAGGAAAAGTGACTAAAAATTTAGTCGTATCAGATTGCATTATTTTGTATGTGCACACTTTTTACGAAAATTCAACAACGAGTCAAAGCTCCACATTAAATCTTTTATTCAATGCTAAATCATTTTTCTGCTTTCATCGTGGATTATATAATCAAGCTTCTCAAGAGCCTTGGCAGGTGCAATATGCTCGAGAAACAAGACAAATAATGCTTAAGGATAAAGATCCTGAATTTGCAGTCAGTCGCATTGCTGATCTTGATACGTTAATTGGAATGCCAATGAATGATAAAAGTTACATTCTTAAAATTGAAGAAAGTGAAATTTTTGTTAAAGATGGCAAAGCAACTCATCGTATCTTCATACCTCAAGGTGTCGATAAACCCAATTTCAAATTATTTAAAAAAGCTCAGATCTGGAATTTAACCCAGGCTACTAAAAGGGCAACTAAAGACTAATATTTTTTTAGTTACCTAAGTGACATTTTGTTTATTATGCTTTTAGCTAATTATATTTAATCATTTCCTTAAAATACTCAGCAATCCAAACTAAATAAAATTAATTTGAATTAATTAAAATTTATGATATAATTAGGTACTATTTTTAATTAAATAAATTATATTGGTTAATATATTGAAGTTCAAGATCTTAACTAAAGGTACTTAAATCACTCAGGAGCAGTATCAATATGCTTTCACTTCACAAACTAAATGTTCAATTAGGTTTAATGTATAAAACTGATAGTAAATGGTTTTATACTAAAGATGGTGTTTTTACAATGGACCCATCTCTTAAAGAGTCTAGGGCAGAGAATCAATCATTACTCAATATTATACAAAAAAAATACGACGAAGTTATTTTTGCCAGTGATCTTAATAAAACGACTTCACAACACGCTATCCAATTTATCGATAGTTTGCGGACACTTGTAAAATTTGAAAAAATCGATGAGAATGACCCTACTATCCAAAAAATTCATAAATCAGTTAACAGATTAATTACTCTTAAAAAAGAAATTTATAAAGATAAACTTGAACGTATATTGTCTCTAGATATTTCTGAGTGTTCAGTTTCGGATATGCTATTTTTAAAAATACTGCTGAAATCTTTCAACTTCGACAAATCGATCATGTTCTCAGCTTTATTTAATATGGATATAGCTAAAAAACATAGTTTGATTATCACTCAATGTATTGAAAAGGGATATTTAAAAGAAGCAGACTATGAAGGCAGTTTAGTCGATTTTCCTGTGACTGTAGAGCGTCTGATGGAATTAACAGATGATGAAGCTTTGGATAACAATGCCGATCCAGAACTTGATGTAATAACAAATTTAGGTCCAGTCGAATTTTGTGTATTTGACGACGTCATTAATTTCTATAACATTATATTTGATGATACCGTTATCAAAGATGAATCTGCGTTTAATTCGCCTATAAAAGCTAATGACCTTCTAGACTATCTTAAAACACCTCAAAACACTCCGTATTTTAGTAAAAAATCTTTGGATCAATGGTTACATTATTCTGCAGCCTTTGTCACATTGGGTCTAAACATTTTAAATAACGATCTTTTCCAACTAAATGTTCAAAAATGTAAGAATATTGCAAAAAATAATGATCTAACAGAATATCATCCATTAGCATTTGAAATACTTCAACAAATCAGTCGGTTCGATCCAAAGATTAATCCATATACTTCCCCACTATCTCAGGAAAAATCTTTTGCACTTAAATTTTCAGCCCACGTTGAAAAAATTTACGATAACTATAAATTTCATCATGGTCAAAGTTTAAAAGTTTATAACAAGGCTTACGCCAAAATTCAAGAGTTCATAAAAAAACATTCATCTCTTCAAGAAATGAGTGAAACTTTACTTAAATTAGACGGATTTTGGTTAGCTACACCGACGGAATTTGCAGATTTATCTAATCATGATTTGGGAGTACCCCAAGACATTTTAGAAAATGTTAAACACTTTGCAAATCCCAAGAAATATTTTCAAGACATAAATAAAAAATGGCAAAATCACATCAAACTACAAAAAACTTTTAAAAAGAATAAACAAGTTAATAAAAGTAATACAACTTTAGTCGAGCAAGATCTAGTTTCATCCAATATTGATAATCAAACAACCATAAGCGCCCCACTTATTGAAAGTTTATCTCCTCAATTATTACAAAAAAGCAGCTCACCTGGTCCAATTAAACCATTTATTGACAGCAGCTGTTTTATTGACCCCTCCCCTGTAGTTTATTCGAATTATTTAAAGACATGGTTCACAAACGGAACGAGCATGCTTCAATCGCACCGTAAAAGGGATGACTTATTACAAACTATGTCTGAAAAAGAAATTATCAGAGATCATACAACTACCCCTCTACTTGATTCAATAGCCTTACTATTTGGTAAAAAAGGATTTGTCAAAACTGAGAATGGCAATAGTTTACGAACAATTTTATACATGCGTTCACATTACACTGATTGTCAGGATACCCAAATTAGAACACTTGATCTCATTTTCGAGCCCAATTCTTTTCTATGTTTTCATAGAGGTGCTTATTTAATCCAATCTCAAGAAGATTGGATTAAAAAATATTGTCAAGAAGCCGCAGATTGTATGGCTCAATTAAAAAAACCTAAACTTTCAACAGACTTTGAAAACATCGTATCGCTAGAAGACGTGTTAGATTTTAAAATATCTGATGGAAGTTACATTTCCCAGATCCAATCACACGAAATTAATATTGTAGATAACAAAAATAAAGCTATTCATCGCGTCATCCTTCCAGAAGGTATCGACAAACCTGATTTAGAGACATTTAATCGCGCTAGGAATTGGAGCCAAAATTTAAATAAATGATATAAAAATTTAGGAGACGTTTATGAATTCCGCAAATCCAGCCAGCGATTCATTTAATAAATTATGCGTCGAAATGAATTTGGTTAAGGCATTTCCAGATAAATGTTTTTACACAAAACAAGGTGAATTCACAAGAGACACTGGCTTAATTTGTAATAGAGCGTCCAACGACCAAATTGTACAAATCATTAAAGATCGTTGCTTATGTATTCATATGTGCCAAGGCTCAGAATTAATCGATGATCTTAAATGGAACAAATTTAAAACATGTATAATTTCACTATGTCCTCAATTAAAATTACCCTCATATGTACTTGAATTAGTTCAGCCGTTGCGCTTTAAAAATACTGATAATTATAAGAGTTACCTCAAATCCATTTTAAGGAAAGATATTTCAGACTGTTCTGTAACAGATGTAAAATTCATGAGATCTTTACTCTACTCGCTTTCACTAGAAAAGATTTTCATGATTGAATCTTTCCAGATTCTTATTACCAATGAAAAATTCACTATATTTACAGATTATCTAGAGAGAAAAAAATTCAGACAATTAGTTCAAAATAATAATGAAGACCCAAAAACTTTTTGGAATTTCCCCGATTTTAATAATTTAGATCCTAAATTATTTAAAAACGTTAATTTAACACTAGGCGACAAATTAGCTTACGATAATATTTTCGAATACCTAATTAAATCTTCTGAAGTTGTAATTGATGATAATACAAAGTTCTATAGCTTCAATGATTATAACTATTTGTTAGAGTATTTACAAAAACCTCAAAATGCTCCAATTTTTTTAGATACTTTTGTAAAAAAATTGCTTGCATTTGCTCTTGAAAGTACTTTTAGTAAAATTGACACTGAACTTGCAACAGTTTTTTTTAATAAACTAAAAGTACTTAATGCCATTAAAAAAGCACCTGAACAAAATCAAGTATGTAATTTTGTTATAGATTTAGTTAAAGCCATTTATAACGTCCCTAAAAAATTTCAAAAATCAGATTCTGATTTTATGGATGGAATTTACGAAAATCTAGATATTCAACTTAAAAATTATAATC
>JAEMRK010000032.1 GCA_016463375.1 Parachlamydiales bacterium
TAACTATATTGTTTATATCAGGATTTTATGTCTGTTAACAATAATAACGCTTTAATTTCTTCCTCTTATCAAAAATTAAAAAATAACTATTTATATTACGCCTTGTCAGACCAAGAAGGAAAAATAAGGGGGAATATCATTGGGGTTTGTCATTGGGTTGACGCCAAAGACAAAAACTTAAATCAAATCGTTCTTAATGCCATCGATCGTTCAGCTAAAGTTATTCTTGAACAGCCACCAGGATCGGGTCTTTTACCGAATGTTTCTAATTCCTTTGATTACGTTATTGATAAAGCTATAAAGCATCTTAAAATTACACCAATTAAAGAGAAATTGCTTTCATTTCCCTTAGGTCAACAAGTCCAGAACCGATTAAATAATTTTGATGACAGAATCATAACATCAGATGAGGGTTTTAAAAAAATAGCTGATACTTTACCTAATATTGAAAATGAGTTTGATCAGCTTAAATTTTTGGAGGAAATAGAGAAGAACCTTTTTGAATTTAACCAAGTCTCTTTCGAGTTAAATATTAATGAAAGAATTTTGTCCAAAAACCAAATATGGGCTCCACTAGAAGAGATTGATCTTAGAAATGAATTAAATAAGGCTGAACAAAAAATTGAAATTAGGCTCATTCAAGAGTCTAGTAGCTCAAAAATTATCGAAATTAATGGCGTACATCCAAATGACGAAATCGAGTTTGATAGTCAAGCACTCAAGGAACAGTCTTATAGGGCATGGGTTAATGGAGATGTAGAAAATCTAAGAATACAAACAGACAAAAATTTTGAAATTAACAAAGAACCACCTGAAATAGCAGAAGTGCATCAGTTCAGAGATCAAAAAATAGCCGAACGTATTGTTGAATTAGTAACTCAAGATAAAAATTCAGAAATCACCTTTATTGTGGGTTGCGATCATCTTGTTTATACAAAAAGAAAAAATATTCTTGCTCACCTATCAGAAAGCAATGACCTTAAAAAATGGTCAATCAAACAAATAAAACCCAACCAATTCACTTAACTGGTTAGGTTTTATAAAGTTTCCACGAAGAACAATTTAAAAAAAGTGATTTTCAACTAAAAATTTAGAGATAATTGGCTTTAATAACAAATTATCAAAACAAATTAATAACTAAATCATCAAATTGACAAAAACTCCTAATTAAATTATCTTTTTCGTAACAGAAGAGGTGCGTTAATCATTTAGCACTGTTTAGGCTTCCAAAAGCCGTTGAGACAGCGTGAGGGATTGATGCCGAAACTTTAGTATTTTGGTAGTACTCAAGGTTGGGGTTGGTTACGAAAGTGCCAACACTGTCACGCAATGCGTGGAGCGCTTCACATGATTTTATCTTTCTAAGTGAAATTCCCATTGCATTCTGTATAACCTTGATTTAAGGAATAGGAATGTCAAAAAATAATTTACATAGACGGCTTAAGGCTCGTCATATAGCAATGATTGCCATCGGCGGCTCTATTGGCTCTGGAATTTTCATAGCCAGCGGGACAGCTATTCATATGGCAGGGCCAGGTGGTGCTCTTTTAGCCTACTCTATCATCAGCTTGATGGTTTATTTCTTGATGACATCTCTAGGAGAGATGTCGACATTGATACCATCAACTGGAAGTTTTTGTGATTACGCAAGCCGTTTTGTCGATCCGGCGTTTGGCTTTGCCATGTCATATAACTATTGGCTCAATTGGGCAATTACAACAGCTGTAGATTTATCTGCTGCTGCATTGATTATGCATAACTGGTTTCCTGAAGTGTCATTTTTTGTGTGGACTCTCATTTTCTTTGTAATGATTGTCTTACTTAACTTTGCCTCCGTTGGATTTTATGGTGAGATGCAATATTGGTTTTCAGGAATTAAGGTAGTCGCAGTCATACTGTTTATTCTAGTCGGTATTTTTGTTATTACAGGAGTACTTGGACACCAAAAACCATTTGATATCACTAATTGGCAAATTGGCGATGCCCCCTTCCATGCAGGATGGGTAGGTTTTATTGGTGTATTAATGATCGCTGGATTTTCATTTCAAGGTACAGAAATTTTTGGAATGACAGCTGGTGAAACTAAAGATCCAGGCAAAAGCATTCCAAGAGCTGTTAAAAGCGTATTTTGGAGAATTTTATTATTCTACATTTTATCGATTGGTATTATTAGCTTTTTAATACCTTATAATAATCCAATGCTCATCAATGCCAGCACGACAAATATTGGTGCAAGCCCATTCACAATTATTTTTCAGATGGCTGGATTGCATTTCGCTGAAGTGACAATGACAATTGTTATTTTATTAGCGATTTTGTCGGCAGCTAACGCCAGCATGTACACAGCGACAAGAACACTTTGGCATATAGCTCAAGAGGGTCATGCTCCAAAAATACTAGCAAAAACATCAAAAAAAGGTATACCGATTGCGGCTTTACTTTTAAGTTCTGTCATTAGTGCTGTTGTATTTTTCTCATCTACAGTAGGTCAAGGACAATTTTTTGTATGGCTGCTAAATATATCTAGTTTGACTGGATTTATTGCATGGTTTGGAATTGCACTTTGTCATTACAGATTTCGTCGAGCTTATATAGCGCAAGGACACAAGCTTACAGATTTGCCATACTATGCAAAAGGTTTCCCGTTTGGACCAATCTTTGCTTTATGCCTAACCGTTCTTGTCGTTATTGGACAGCAGTTCAGCATTTGGATAGATCACAATTTAGACATGAATAATTTAATCGGTACATATGTTGGTTTACCTGTATTTTTGGCATTCTATTTAGGATACAAATATTACAGAAAAACCAAGCTCATACCGCTTAAACGCTGTAGATTTGACTAAAAAAATTTAAGGCCGAAATAAATTTCGGCCTTTTATTTTTTTAAAACTACGACCGTTTCGATATGTTCCGTTCCTGGAAAAAGTAAATACAATGACGCGCTTTTAATTTTCCAACCCCCGTCCATTAACAACTCAACATCTCTTGTAAAGCTGTCAAAGCCACAACTAATATAAAAAATTTTCTCAAGAGATTGATTGGAATTAATTTCATCAACTAATTCTTTTGCCAAACCTTTGCGGGGAGGATCAACCAAAAGCGTATTAAAGCCGCTTAAACGCCTCATCGTGTCTAACTGGTCTTCACAGTGGTATATGCATTTTAATGGCTTCAAATCCAGCCTTTGACTTATTTTGAATGCCTCAAAACTGCGTTTATTCTTTTCACAACATGTCACCGAACGACAATGTGAGCTCAAAGCAATACCGATAGTTCCAACACCTGCGTACATTTCCAAAAGTTGATCATGTAAATTTAGATTGAGAGCTATCTCTGAGAGTATTTTTTCAAATAATTTGGGATTGGCTTGACCAAACGAACCTGGATGAAATGCAACTTGTTGATGCAAATATGTTTCAGTAAAAAGTTCTTCTCCAGCGATGTAAAGCCAATCATTTCCAAAAATGACATTTGTTACACTGGGTTGAAAATTGACCCAGAACGAATGAATTCGTTCTGGGTATTTTTGTTGTAAATCAAACGCTATGTTTTGAATCACTTCAGGACAATTTTTTTCTTGATTTAGAACAAAACTCACCTGAACTTTTTCCGAATCTTTATTTACAACGCATTGAATGTAACGAACAAGGCCCGTGTTTGTATTTTCAACATAGGCTTTGATACCAAATTTTTCGAACTGTTCTTTTAGAACATGAATAATCCAATTGACATGTGGATGATGGACCAAACAATGAGGTATTGGTTCCACTTCATGTGAATGACTCTTGAACAAACCAACTACAATTTCTTTACCATTATTTCGAACTGCCAATTTGGCGCGATAGCGCCATTGAGTCAGTTCTCCAAACACAAATTGCGCATCGATTTCACGATTTTTAAAAAAATCTAAGGCTTTTTCATAAATTTTTGGCTTGTAATCAAGCGATAATGGAAGTGTGCAACCACTACATTGGTTAAAATGAGGACACTCTTGAGTTATATGCATTTTTTGTCAGTAACTTGAGTACAACTAGTTCATAAAGTACCACTAATTGTGATCAAACCCCGATTTATACACAATATCGCCAAGATATAAACAGCTTTTCAACAACTTATTGACAGTGAGGTTTCAAGATAAAAGTTCACACTTATCGACATTTCCACAAAGACTGAAGAAGAAGAGATATTATTAATATTTCATATTCCTCCTCCTCAGTTGTTGTGGAAAATATTATAAGCCTTTCAAAAGTGATTTTTCGCACCCATTGTCTAAAAAGTGTGCATAAACCCGTTCATAAGCCATTCAAAGTGGCCCGGAAAATGTTTACAAACCATTCAGTGTTGATAAGCCAAGACTTTTCAACAATGCGCTGACAACTTCTTAACGATGATTTTACGAGACAAAACATGGGGGTTATAGACAAACCAACACCCCCTGAGGAAGAAGAGAAAAGAATTATTTCTTATATTATTATTCATTGAGTCTTGTTGGAAATTCTACTATTCTTGTTTGTGACTTATTCTAGGATTAACTAATGAACAACTTTGCCACAGCCTATTTCTTTGATATTCAAGACTTTGAACATAAAAACCTGTTTGAAAATTGTCAGTATGTATGGGAATCCTTAAATCAATTAACAGATTATTTGAAGCAACCGCTTGGAAAAATTGAAGGTACTATTTCTCCGGATGCTTATTTAATTAATCCAGACCTCATTTCAATTGGATCTGGAACGGTTGTTGAAGCGGGCGCTTACATCAAGGGCCCGTGTATCATTGGAAAAAATTGCGAAATTAGACATGGTGCTTACATACGCGGCGGTGTTGTTACGGGTGATCATTGCGTGATTGGTCATGACACAGAAATTAAAAATACTATTTTGTTAAATCACGTTGCAGCAGCGCACTTTGCTTATTTAGGTGACTCCATATTAGGTAATAACGTCAATCTTGGAGCTGGTGTCAAATGTGCCAATCTTAAATTGAATCACCAAAATATTATATTGCGCACCGACTCCGGACGCTGGCCAACGGGTAAAAGAAAATTAGGTTTGATTGCTGGTGATCGCTGCCAAATTGGCTGCAATGCCGTTTCTAATCCCGGTACGCTAATGGGTCCTGATACTTTTTGTTATCCCGGGTTAAACTTTGGTGGATTTTACCCCGCACATTCAGTTTTATCCCCTTCTTGCAAAGTTGTAGTTCGAACAAAAAGCCAGCCATAGCTTAAAAGATCGGTTTTTGGTATCATGGGGACTTTCTGAATTAAAAAAGGTCTTATGAGCAATTCTTCAACAACTGCTGAATCCAAATATAAAGGGATTTACCAAGTTTTAGCGCGTTATAAAAAACTCGTAGAAGATAAAATGCGCGTTTGTCTTGATGAGATGAACGGTGTTGCAGCTCTCAAAGAAGCAATCGAATACTCTTTGGTTTCTAATGGCAAGCGCTTTAGACCCATTATCGTTTTCATGATGGCTAAAGCATTAGGAAAGGGCTTTGATGTTACTCCTAGTGCCCTTGCTGTTGAATTTTTTCACACGGCTTCTTTAGTTGCTGATGATTTACCATGCATGGATGACGAAGAATTTAGAAGAGAAAAACCGACCCTACACACCATTTTTGGCGAAGCTAAATCTCTATTGGTTACTTACTCTTTGATCGCAACCGGGTATGGGTTTATTTCTAAAAACGGCAGCTTAATACCCTTAGAAGATTCTAATGAGCGTTGCTTGCTTGCTTTAGATAATGCATCAAAAAATACAGGTGCTTCAGGTGCTGCTGGCGGGCAATTTTTAGACCTGTTCCCACAAGAGCGTTCATTAAACGCATTAAAAGAAATGCTGCGCTTAAAAACAGTTACGCTTTTTGAGGTGGCTTTTATTTTTGGATGGTTATTTGGCGGAGGCGACCTGTCATTAATCGAAAATGTAAAAAAAATTGCTGATCATTGGGGACATGCATTTCAAATTGCAGACGATTTCAGCGACTTTCATCAAGATGAGGGGCGGTTTGTCAACATCGTCCAAGAAATGGGACCAGAGGGGGCTTATAATCTCTTTAATGGCCATATCCAAAGTTTGAAGGAGTGTTTTAAAACCTTGCCAATTGATTCGTCCGAATTTTTGGAGATGGTTTCTTCTTTGGAACAATCTGCTCAAGAACAGATGAACTCGATGGCTTAAAAAAAAAGCCGCTCATTTTTATGAGCGGCTCAAAACGTTTTTTAAGACTTTGGAAAATCTTAAACACCAGCTAATACATCTTCTTTTTCCTCAACTTGTGCGCCAACAGTTAATGCCGGAGCTTCATTAAATTTAGCATAAATTTTTGCTTCAATTTCATTAGCTAGCTGTTGATTGCGCTTTAGTTCTTCACGCACAGCTTCTCTTCCTTGACCTAAACGGCCACCTTGATAGCTAAACCAGGCACCTTTTTTCTCAATAATGCCCATTTCTGTTCCTAGATCAATCAAAGATCCCGTTAAGGAAATGCCCTCGTTGAAAAGGATGTCAAATTCAGCGATGCGGAAAGGAGGTGCTAGTTTATTTTTAGCAACCTTAACCTTAACGCGGTTACCAATGTTGTCACCAATTCCACCAATACGACGAATATCTAAACGAATCGAAGAATAAAATTTTAATGCACGACCACCAGTTGTAGTTTCTGGGTTACCAAACATCACACCAATTTTTTCACGAATTTGGTTAATGAAAATTGCACACGTATTGCTTTTTGCAAGCGTTGATGTCAATTTGCGCAAGGCTTGTGACATCATGCGAGCTTGAAGGCCAACATGTGTATCGCCAATTTCACCCTCGAGTTCATTTTTAGGAACCAGCGCTGCAACAGAGTCAATGACAATAACGTCTATGGCGTTGGATCTGGCCAACATCTCTGCAATATTTAATGCATCTTCACCGCAGTCGGGCTGAGAAATCATCAATTCATCGATGTTAACACCAATACGACTTGCGTAACCGGGATCTAATGCATGTTCAGCATCGATGTATGCTGCGATGCCACCGTTTTTTTGAGCGCTTGCAACAATATGCGTTGCAAGTGTTGATTTACCAGAAGACTCTGGTCCATAAATTTCTATAATTCTGCCGCGAGGGACGCCGCCAATTCCCAAAGCGATGTCTAATGTAATCGCTCCAGTTTTAATGACGCTTATCTCTCTTGTGGCTGAATGTTTTCCAAGAGTCATGATCGACCCTTCGCCAAATTGCTTTTCGATATGAGTCAAAGCAAGGTCTAAAGCCTTTCTCTTTGCCGAATCTTGTGCCATCGTTGTCTCCTTGAAGAAATATAAAATGATCGTTACTTCAAGAACGAGTTTGCGCCCCCATTTTTTTTTCCTCAATTGAATTCGTGTGTTTTACGTTCAAAATTGAAGCTAAAAAAATAATGTAGATTAAAAAAAAAGTATTAGGCAGGTTAACCATATTAAAATTTAAGATAATATATGGAAAAGCAAGCAACATTTATTCCTTACGTTCCAACAGATTCGAAAATGAAAGAGATTTCGTTTCGAGCTATAGTGTTGGGCATTATTCTTGGCTTTTTTTTCGCCGTTGGAAATACCTATTTAGGTCTGCGATTAGGAGCTACAATTTCAGCATCGATTCCGGCTGCTGTACTTTCCATGGGAATTTTGCGATTTTTTGGCCGCAACGTTTCTATTTTAGAAAATAATATTGTTCAAACGATGGCTTCTGTTGGAGAAGCAATAGCTGGCGGGGTAATATTTACAATTCCCGCTCTATTTTTGCTGGGCGAGAAAATTAGCGTTATCAATATCGCCATTCTTTCTGCTTTAGGTGGATTGCTCGGAATTTTATTTATGATTCCGATGCGACGCTATATCATCGTTAAAGAGCACGGAAAACTCCCCTTTCCAGAAGGTAAAGCATGCGCCGAAATACTTAAAGCCGGGCATACCAAAGGCGCAAGCGCCATGGTTGCTGTTTGGGGTATTGTCGTTGGTGCAGTCCATAAATTTTGCTCAAGCGGTCTGAACGTTTGGCCAGAAGTGTCACAGTGGACGCTTAACTTTTACCAGCGTACAGCCTTTAGTATTGATTGCACACCAGCTCTTTTGGGTGTCGGTTATATCATCGGCCCTCGCATTAGTTTTATTATGCTATCAGGTGGCGTGTTGGCGTGGGGTATGATTATTCCCTTAATTATGATGTTTGGCCAAACATCGGGTGCAATTTATCCCTCTACTGTTCCAATAGCTCAAATGTCTGCTAACGATGTCTGGAACTTTTATGTACGTTACATAGGGGCTGGCACAGTCGCAGTTGGTGGAATATACAGCTTGGTTCATATTTTCCCGCTTGTATTTAAAACCCTTAAAGAGGGCCTAAAAGAGATTCTTGCGATCCATAAACCAGCAGGATATATACCAAGAACAGATTTGGATATTTCTCTAAAATGGTTAGCTCTAGGTGCCGTGGCAATTATTTTAATGCTGTGGTTATACCCCGGCTTTCCTATGAATTTTACAACGATAATGTTGTTGGTGATACTCGGTTTTTTCTTTGTTGGGGTTACATCATTAACAGTTGGTGTTGTGGGAAGCACATCGAATCCAGGATCTGGTATGACGTTAACAGTTTTGCTGGCGACATGCTTAATATTTGTAGCCCTGGGATGGACTGAAAGGCTTTATTTGATTTCTGCAATGATGATGGGATCCGTTGCAAGCATTGCCATATCATTGGCCGCAACAACATCACAAGATTTAAAAACCGGTTTTTTACTGGGTGCAACACCCAGAAATCAGCAAATTGCAGAAATTATAGGCATTATTGTACCCGCACTAACCATCGGTGGAACGCTTTATCTTTTAGATAGCGTTTATGGGTTTGGATCTAATGCACTGCCCGCTCCACAGGCTATTTTAATGTCCCTTGTTGTAAAAGGTGTGATTAGTGGTGAGCTTCCACTTATTTTAGTCGGTGTGGGTGTTATGATAGGTGTTGTTCTCATTTTTTTGAGAGTGCCAATTTTACCATTTGCGCTAGGTGTTTACTTACCATTATCACTAACAACAGGAACAGCCCTTGGTGGTGTCGTTGCCTTTGTTTTGAAAAAAATGGGTAAACAACAAGAGGGACAAGATCGCGGTGTTTTAATAAGCTCTGGATTAGTAGCCGGTGAAGCTTGTGTGGGTGTATTTATTGCTCTAATGACTCTAATGAAATGGCTTGATCCAAACAAACCGTTCATTTTAGGGCCTTTTACATCCGTATCAATTTATATTATCATGGCTGTTTTGCTTGGATATTTTTCTATTTGGCATCGTAAAACGCGCTCAAAAAAGAAACACCCCCGCTAATTGAACATCCCACTGATCAACGGGTATACAGCGTTGTGAAAACTGTTCTTGATATCCGATACCATAAGTGTTTTTGCATTGGAATTGCTTAAGAAAGCGATCATAAATCCCCTTTCCCCTGCCCAAGCGGTGATTGTGAGAGTCAAAGGCTAGCGCTGGAACAAGCGCTAGCTCAGCATCATTTTTATCAAAACTTTGACATAACTTAGGATCGGGTTCGAGTACCCCCCAAGAAGAGGGTTTGGTTTGATTTAAGATGTCATCAACTAAATAAAGATCCAGGTCGGCGCCATTAACTCTTGGCAATACCAGCTTTCCTTGATCGGCTAAGAATGCATTTAAAGTTGATAGATCAATTTCAGATAAGATTGGGGAAAAAGACAGTATGTATTCAAATGGTGTTGTCAATGCTGTAAGAGATTGTAAAGCCAACTGAGCTGCTTGAACCCTGCGATCTTCTGGTAATGTGTTTAACACACGCTTATAGTGATCTCTTAACAGATTTTTATCAGGAGCGTTTTTCAATGGGTTTTCCTTCACGGTAATGAATTTGTCTAGCAAAGCCACCCTCTGAATCAAATAAAGAAGCTGTGCCTTTTCCTGCAACAATTTTAGAAACAGGTGTGCGTTCTGATTTTTTAAAGTATTCGCCATTAACCAGCTGATCATTTTGATACTCTTCAATCAACATTAAGCTACCATCTCTATACCAGGCGGTTGATAACCCATTTTTTTTATTTTGGCTCATCTCTCTCTGACTCTCAAGAATACCATTGTCATACCAGCTTTTAACAATACCTTGTATGCCCCCCTCATTCCACTGAATGCTGAGTTTGGGCACTAAATCATTTTCTTTATTGAGTTGTTTTTGTAATCCATCTTTTTGCCAATACATTACTTCATGACCGTGTTTAAAACCTTTTTTAACACAATAGGTGGATTGAAGAATATGTTGGGGTGAATAGACGCTGACAAGTCCTTCTTGCTGACCATTACGGAATTCTTGAACCTCTTGCAAAAAGTTATCGTTAAATTGAGCGCGTTTTCCATTACCGTCGACTACTTCACAAATCAATTGCCCGCTTTTATCGTAATAACGACCGGTCTCAAGCCACCCTTTTTGGTAACTTTCAAAGCTTGCTAATTGTTTATGATCCCCATCTATCCAATAAAAGTAAGACTCACCATTATGTAGACCCATTTCATAATTTTCGGACTGGAAAAGGGTTCCTTCAATTGTGTATGCTTCAACAAGTCCATCAAGGTCACCGGTATTATAAGGCTCTTTTTTGCTGACTACACCATTTTTATGGTATGTATAGGCGACACCATTCAAGCGGCCTTTTTCGTAGGGCACAAGGGCTACTAAATAACCCTCTTCATCAAAGGCACGGCACTCTTGGTCGAACAACCAGGTTTCTTGTGCAGCTGGTGAAAGATCAGCGACTCCCCCAACCACAACAGCCTCGAGTTTTAAGACTCCGGTTGGAAACCATTCGCGGTAAATGCCACTAGCTCTTGAATTAACAGCCTCTAAGTATTGCTTGGGCTGACCGTTGGGGTGATAAGCGTGGAGATAAGTATGTGACCAACCTTTATCATCTTTGCCATATACTCTAACGATTTTATCATAAGGTTGGGCTGTTAAAAAGTTTGCATTTTGATAATTGTTTAAGCGATCTTTGGAGCTAATGGTTTCTGAAAAACCATTTTTATCTAACAAATTGATGCTAATCAGCGTCGGTTCGGTATTCTTGTAATTTCCGCAACTTGTTAAAAGAAAAGCTACACAAATCAAAAGCGCGTTTCTTTTGGTCCACTTCATTATTACAAGTACTCCCGCCTTATAAGTTTTAAATCTAATGAAAAGACCTCTTGTTGAAGTTTTTCATTTTTTCTTTCTAATTTAAAATCAGTGATCAAAAAATGAGGTGTGTTTTCACCAAATTCAAGATGTTCTAAAATATTTATGATGTCGTAACTATTGACTTCGACCGGATTTTGTAAAACCTGCAGTGTTTCGTTAAATTTGGTAAGCTGTTCAGCTTGGGTTTCTCTAAAACAAAGTTTATTTTTATTATTGTTAATAAAAGATAAACGATCCTGCAGTAATGAGACGTCTAAAAATGAAGCTGTTTCTATCCACTCTTTAAGACAACGTGCTTCATTTTCAAGAAACTGCAGGGATTCAACATTTTTTTCTAAATAATGCTGATCTCTTCCCTGATAAGTCTTCGCAATTTCGATATTTTTGCTTTGTCTTTGGGCCGCCTTGATCATTTCATCTTGAGCTGACTGCAATCCATTTTCTAAGCGTTTCATTTTTTGATGTCGTTGATTTTGAGAATAGATCAAAAGAATCAGCGGTAGAATACCAAGCATGATTAAATAAGCTAATAATCTTTTTGGAGGAATTTTGCTCATCATATTACGGGTAATAGGTTTGATCCTTTAAAATAAAACTTGTCGAATAGCTGTCGTTGCGTACGTTCCATCTTATTTCTTCTTTAGTATTAATAATGTCATTTGATTTCATTATGACTTCGTAAAACTGACGAGCTAAACGCGGATTTTCGCATGAAAAATCTAAATCGACTTTAACCTGGTATCGCTCTTTTGGATTTTTTTTGGTTGGTCTCTTAACCAGCGTATAATTAAATTTATTAATTTTAGATACGGGTTCTTCGCTTAAACCAAGAGAATCAGATATCCATTTTAATATTTGTGTGGGGGTAGAAATCTGGGGACAGAGAGAGAATGGATAAATTTGTAATTGTGTGTTTTGATCTCTAATAGATGCAATTAGAGCAGGGGCAGAGACTTCATCAGAATTTTTAAGGGTGATATCAGGAAAAAGAGTCTTTTGCATTGCCAGCACCTGCAATGCTTTGTCGTATAATTGTTTTTCTTTCTTATTGTAAGACAGGCTACTGATCAACCAAATACAAATCATTGACAAGGCAATTATGCTAAAAAAAGCCTTTAATGGCTGCTTTATCTGCTTAATTGGGTGTGGATGAGAAAACTCTTTAGTTCTAAAATTTGTGTAATTTTTTTCTTTAACATTGTTTAGAATAGCGCACCCTATAGCTACCGCATATTCGCGTAATTGAGATTCCTCAATTCCTGAAACAGTTTTTTCTTCAAGAAGAACGGGTGTTAAATTAAGTTTTGAAATCAGATCAAAGTCTATGCTTTTAACGTTACCGGTAATCACACATTGACTAACAAATCCATCAGGTATTAAGCGCTGTAAAGACCTAATAATCTTATAACATTCTGCAGTAAAGCGGTCTTGGCTTTCTTGTAAAGCGGGTATAGTATGAGCAGCCAGAATTTGATTATTGTTTAATAAAACGATTGAAGAATGATTATTATTTAAATGTATGTAAAACCGATAATTTTCCGAAATAAATAGCGAATCAAAAGCTTGAATAGCAGCAATTTCCGAATGTATTTGATCAGATTCGACTACATATTTAATTTGATCGATATGACCCTGTAAACTCAACTTGGTGGTTATGAAAACGACGTATGGCGATTGAGGCTTTACAGGTGTAAAATAAGAGATGTGAGTTTCGTCTAAATTAATTGGCAAATCAGGCTCGAGTTGAAATCCTAGTACCGTTGCAACTTGATCTGAATTCTTAATTTTAGGAGTGCTAACAAGTCTTAATAAATGATCATGACTTGATAGAGAGCTCGATATTATGGTATTAGTAATTTTAGAAATGTAAAGCGGTTTGACATCATTAAAAATTTCTTCAATTTTTAATGATCCATTTTTTTCTGAGAGAAGAGCGCCTTTGAGACAGTGGTCATTACTTTCAAGACCCAAAAGCTTAGGTGAAGAAAAGATAGGCATTAAACTTTTCCAAAAATTCGAATTACTAGTTTAATTCACAAAAGTCTTTTGCACAAGGTAGAAAAAAAAGAAGAAAAACAGTATACTATTTTCAATTTTAACCAATGACTTGCCCCATGCTTGCTTTTCTGTTCCGCATCGCTTTTACAGTATATTCCATAATGATACTCGCCAGAATTTTCGGATCTTGGTTCCCATCGTTTCATCAAACAAAAACATTTCAATTTGTTGCGATGTGTACAGATCCTTACCTAGACCTATTTCGACGCTTTATACCGACCCTTGGCTCCATTGATTTAAGTCCAATAGTGGCATTATTTGCGCTACAAATCGTGGAAAAGTTGTTAATAAAACTGGTATCACATTGACTAATAGTGGCTTAAAGCGTTCATTTAAACTCGGCAATATTGTACTGCCGAGCAACATATTTTACGCACCGTTAGCTGGTTGTTCCGATGTCCCTTTTCGGCAAATGTCCAGTCAGTATCAACCTGGTTTAATTTATTGTGAAATGGTCAAAATGGACCCATTGGTTCGTCATGACAAGAAGACGCTTGAGCTTTTGGATTTCACTAAAGACATGCATCCCATAGGTGGACAAATCTGTGGAAGTAAGGCTGAATATGCAGGACCTTCTGCAAAAATCATTGAAGAGCTTGGTTTTGATGTTGTTGATCTAAATTGCGGGTGCCCAGTTGATAAGGTGACTAAAGATGGCAGTGGATCGGGTTTATTAAAAAATCCCCAACTCATAGGTGATATCATTACAAACATGGTTGCTGCTGTTAAAATTCCCGTGACTGTAAAAATACGAGCTGGTTGGGATGAACAAAGCATCAATGCTTTAGAGGTAATGAAGATTGCTGAAGAAGCGGGAGCTGCGGCTATTTGCATACATGGTCGGACACGAGAGCAAGCTTATCGAGGTCCGGCAAATTGGGATTGGGTCACAGAGTGTAAAAAACAAGCTAAGTCAATTTTGGTTATCGGAAATGGTGATTTATTCAATGTTGATGCGGTGGAAAACATGTTCACAACAACCAACTGTGACGCTGTTTTAGTTGCACGTGGAACAATGGGTCAGCCTTGGATTGCCCAGGATATTTACAATTACTACGATGGATTACCAGTAGTGGAACGCACACCAATGGATCGTTTACAGGGTTTAATCGAGCACTATGAAAAGATTAAAGCTTACCGAGATCCAAGAAAAGCTTTACTAGATATGCGACGTGTATGTTGTTGGTATATTAAATCAGCAACTGGTGCTGCTGCGTTTAGGGGAGCTATTAATCACGCAGAATCTTTAGATAGCGTAAAGGAATTGATTCATTCTTTAATGGATCAATGTGCAGAAAAGTGTGTCAGCTAAATTTTTTTTCGTTGTTCTCTTACATATAATATGAAAAAAATCAGCGTTAAGAAAATAAAAAATGAACCTATTAATGTTGGAAAAGTAGGATTTAAAATCACTATTGATCCAGAAATTGTAGCTGGCAATACTTGTGATGCCGCTTGTATTGATGAGCAAACACCCAACATTTCCCCTTGTCTTAGTTTATCTCCAGCATTTGATACTAATGCAATCACATTGGGGTAAGCTATTTGTTGAAATAGTGATACAAATGGAATGATGCCATAAAGATAATGTGGATTGTTCGGAATTGTCAGACTGATGACCGCAATGAGTAACAAAAATAAGCTGATACTAATCAGATGTTTTTGTTTAAAGTGGGGGAATAATGGTCTAGCTATTGCAAACTGAGTGAAAATACTCCAAAAAGCCCAATATGAATAAAAATTACCTATTTCTGGTTTAGTAAATCCAAATTTTTGAATTAAAAAAACCTGAAAAAATTGAGCTAAAAAAGCCCAAGCTAACCCGTAGCATAAGACCATTAACCAAAGTTGCCGACGCCCTTTTTGGTGGATGGCTTGTGCAATTCTTTTAAACCCAATCCACACACTTATTTCAGCATCGCGCTTTTTCTTTAAAGTTTCTTGAAAGAACAGTCCCACAAATAAAACGTTACACAATGATAAAAATGACGTTAAACAAAATGGGACTGTGTCATTAAACCATGGTACTACATGTGGATCAGATAGTCTTGCTCCCAAAAATGGGCCTATAATTAAACCTCCACTAAAAGCCAAAGCAATAAGAGAAAAATTTCTGGCTTTATCTTGTTTTTCTGACACATCGGCTATGGCAGATTGTACTACAGAAATATTACCAGCCATAAAGCCTGCAACGATTCTGCTGGCAAACAATAGATAAAAATTATGTGTCAAAATCGCCATGCCTAATGCTAAATAACTAAATGCTGTTCCAGACATTGAAGCTATGAGTAATGGTTTGCGGCCAAAGCGATCTGATAAGGCGCCAAGTAATGGTGATCCAAAGAATTGTGCTAAAGGAAAAGAAGATAGTAAAAATCCCAGTATTAAAGTGCGCGTAGTTTCAGGGGTATTAGCATTAAAGAAAAGGTCATTAGGGTCTAAAAATAATGGTGAAAATATTGGAATGACAATTGCCAAACCGGTGAAGTCGATGAAAGCTGTAAAGAATAAGGGGAGTAGAGAAATTTTTAATTTGCGCATATTCCTTAAGGAATACGTTTTTTATCCTTTTTGGTAAATAGTCGCAGCCATCTTTCATAATCTGATTCAAAGACTTTGGATATTTTTGAATAATCTTTTTCTGATTCTTTAAATCCTAGGCTTTCTAGTCTTGCTGTAAAAGCTTGTTCATAATATCCCATCAAATTGGTGTCGTCTGGTTTAGCTGATGGTATCGATTCTTGAAAAGGACTAATCTCCTCTTTTAAAAGAGTGCGCTCAACAATTTTTTGAGGCGCTATAAATTTGGGTTTTTTCTTAGCTAATTTTTTTAAGAACTCGTCAACTGATACTGTGTAAGCACCCAAATGACGAGCGTGCATTGCAAGAGTTTTGTCTGATGTAATAATTGTGAAAAGACGAGGATTTCTAACTGTTTGCAATTCGTCCAAAATCCAATTATCAGCGGATTGTCCAGAGGCTGTAAAAATAACGTCCAATTCACCAATAGTACCTCGTTTTACGGGCTCTGATTGAAAATGAGCGTCGAATACAACTGTTAAAGGCAAACGCAATAATTTAGATTTTGTTGCTAATTCTTGGAGAAGTTCTTCTCGATGATCTTTAAGTGAGCGATTAAGTTGACTGACTCTAAATAAAAAATTATAACCATCGAGATAATAGTGCATTAGATTGCACTTTCTAAAACGATTAGCAGTTTTTCAAAGGCTTTGCGTCTATGTGAGACACGGTTCTTAACACTATCATCGAGTTCACCAAAGGTTTGATGATAATCATGCTTCATGAATAAGGAATCATAACCAAATCCATTTTTACCACGTTCTTCGTCGACAATTACACCCTCGCAAATCGCCGTAACCGTTTTAATTTTTGCTTCTAAAGAACAAACAGCTAAAGCCACTTCGTAGTACGCAGCTCTTTCAAGGCCCGATTTTCCAGCTAATTCCTTTAAAAGTTTTGTGCGATTTTCAGCGTCTGTGGCATTTTCTCCAGCATACCTTGCCGAGAAAACACCAGGTGCTTTTCCAAGTGATGGAACAACTAAGCCTGAGTCATCAGCTATAGTAAATATCTTTAAATGTTCAGATGCGTGTTGGGCTTTTATCAAAGCATTTTCAATGAAAGTTATGCCCGTTTCAGGTGGAGCTTTATAATTGGGAAAATCTTTTAAAGATAAAAGATCGAAATGAGGAAGAGACTTAAACATCTCTTTATATTCACGAATTTTGTGCAAATTACAAGTGGCCATTAAGATGCGCATGTCATTAGTTCCTTATGTCCTCAATTTAAAAAACTGAGGACGTGACAGTAAAGTTTAGCCGAGGAAACTTTTCACTTCTGTAACAGTGTATTCCTCATCTTGAAAGCTAAATTTATCGCCGACTTTATGTCCAGCCATTGCCTGCGCAAATTTAGATTGGGTAGCTAAAATATTTTTATCTGGGTCTGCATCCCAAGGTCCTAATAGTGTGTATGTGATTTCTTGACCTTTACTATTTTTAATAGTTGCCACATTACCAACACCGATTTCATCTAGTGAAATATCATGTTCAGTAATGAGTCTAGCTTTATTAAGCTGAGAACTGAGTTGCTTAAGCTCTCCTTGTAGGCGTGATCGTCTTTCAAGGGCAGATTTATATTCAGCATTTTCTCTTAAGTCACCTAATGCTCGAGCACTTTCAATCTCTTTGGCATTATCGACTGTCTCAACAGTACCTATATGCTGAACTCGTTGTTGGGTTTTTTGATAACCTTCTTGAGTCGTCCAAATAACATCGGGATCTGTGCGAGGAGATTTTTGTTGCGACTTTTTGTCTTCAGACAATGATGGATGCACTACAGCTGCTAATGAGTTTAAGATTTTGACTTCATGGTCATCTAAAGATTGACATTTGCTTACTAGTAAAACGAACTCTTTAACGTACTCTAAAGATGTGCCTTCAATAATTTTTCTAACATTAGCAAAACGCTTGTTAGTAATAATATTGTGGGTTTTTTTAACTAAATCTCTGTATTGAGGTAAAATTTCGATTTGAGGGATTAATGTTAAAAAGGCCTCAAAAAATCTGCAGCGTCCATCTTTGTTACCAAATGGTAAAGACTCGTCTGCAACGATTTTTTGGAAATACCATACAAAAATTTCCGGATGCTGAGCAGGGCTTTGCAATAGTTGCAAAAGTTGATCTTGGAAAAAAGCTCTTGATTGTGGAGACAGAAGCTCTTTTAAAAGATAGTCACGTAAAGTCGTTGACTGCTGAGAGAAGAACAAATCAGCAAATAATTGCTGCCAATCTGAACGTTTATCTCTAGAAATTGTCAGAAGCTTCTTTTTAAATGGGGCTATAGAAATACTATCAATCAACTCGACAACGGATTTTGCGCTCTCCACTTCATTTTCGATCTGCTGTTTGAGCTCTTTTTGGCCAAGATCCTCTTTAAAGAGGTTAATTTCCATTTTTTGGGCACTTGTTAAATCATCTTTATCTTCTAAATCGCAAAGGCACTTTAGAATAAGTTGACGACTATCTGCTTTTTTTGTGACTTCCGGGAAGTCTCTAACAAATTGATAGACAGTAGTTATGGTCTGAGTTGCAGTCGATGCTTTGTCTAAAGCTTTTTTTAAACTTTCTTCATGAGTGACTTCAGTTTTTCGTAATCTAAAGGGGGAGCGCAGTTCTGTTGGTGTTTCAACATGAGTGTCTTTTTTAAGTTTTGCACGTGTGGCTTGCCACCATTTACTCCACTCTTCTTCAGGGATGACCCAATCGCAGAGTTCATCTTTGATTTCCCCAGCAGTTTTCTTACCTAAATCCTTAAGCATCAATCGAATGATGGCCGCAGGGTCTTCTTTCGCTTCCTTTTCTAATAAATCAGGATCTCCGAATCGACGAGCGAAAAAGTGGGTATCGGGTAGGGGAATAAGATTTTTAAAGGCATTTTCGAATGAAAGCTCTTTTTTACCGCCCACTTGTTCAAATTCAAGAACAACTTGTTCACGAAGAAGAGACATTTCCATAATTTCGCCCGTTCCCCAGCCACCAGTATGAAAAACAAACTTACCTTTGTCCATATGAGCCAAGAGTTCGAAATTAGATATAGCGCCTTTGAAGTTACCTTGATTGCGTAAACCAACTAAGCGGATTTTTTCATTAAAATGGGGTATTGAACCATAACGTTTTTGAAGGTATTCAAAAGCTATTTCACTAAGTTCTGGAGAATTACTTGTTTGTAAATCGATGATTTTTTTAAAGACTTGATAAGCGTGTTCTTCGTTTTCAACCCTTTTCCAAAGATCAATTGCTGACGGCAATTGTTTAATGAAATGTGCTGCAAAATCTGAGGTTTTAACTGCCTGTAGAATATCTGCAACCTCATCACCTTCAACGATGTCGCCCTGGCAGTATTCTTCCCAAATTTGCAAGAAACTCGAATAGTCATGGGTGTTTAACTTATCTTGTAGCTCTTCCAAATAACTCATGAGACCCTTTTAGTTGATTATGTTCAAGGCCGTAAAGATGATAAATAGCCTATTTCTTTTGGCTGATAAACGGCCTCTATTCCCGAGGAAAGAATCATAAACAACGCAAAAATAAATAGACAGATTTATCTATAGCCAACAGTTAGGTTATTATTATAACAACTTTTTGGTTTAAAATTCAATTTTAAACTACAAAACAGCAGTTATTTGTGAAAATATTACTATTTTTTATTATAG
>JAEMRK010000082.1 GCA_016463375.1 Parachlamydiales bacterium
GAATTAATTATCGTTTAAATCGTTTATATTTTAACGTATAAGATTAATATTAAAATAAATAATTGAAATTTAGTTAATTTTTAGTTAAAATTATTATTAATTATAACTAAAAACTCGGCTTATTATGAATTCATTGAATAGTCAAGCTTTACCACTAAACACCCATTTAGATCCAAACCTAACAAAGCTACAAAAAAAAATGTCACCTTTTATCAAATTGAGTGACGATCAAATGATTTTGATACAAAAAACTCACGATGAACATTCATCTAAAATGACTGACTCTAAAACTTATTCTTATACCAAAGCATCAAAAGAACTTCCGACTGCTATACATACCGTTAAAAAATCGGATTCAACGACTCAATCTTTTATCTTTATTAATAGCCTTAATAAAAATCCGGTCTCCTTAAGAGGCAGAGGTACTTCGAAACTTGTTAAAACTGCTTTTACTCTTGATACTCACGAAGTTCATGTCGGTAAAGTAAGCTATCTTTGGAAATTTTTTAATAAAACTGATGTCAATTTAGATGATATTGAAAATGATCCAACATACAAGGGCTTGAAATCTGAAACCGAACTACAAATGAAAGTGCACGGAACGTCTAATATTTTCACAAATGTCTACATAGGAAAACTAACGCGTTGCCCTAAGACCGGAGCTCGCGATAAAGATTTGTTTGATCTCCAGATACCAAAAGTTATTACTTTTGAACCTGCCTTCACGTTGAGTATGTTTAAGTTCTATGATAGCACGTATAATTCCATGCTTAACGGATACTTTTTTAATCCAGATAATGTGGACGTGTATTATGGCGAAATAGGTTTCAAGCTTAAATCCATATTATCCTGTACATTGAAATTGCATGCGCTGGGTTATGTCCACGGCGATATTAAAATGGAAAATGTTAATTGGGATGACGGTGTGTTAATTGATTTTGGTTCTGTTAAATCTATGCAGGGTGGAAAATTACCTAGCGGTACATTGTATACTCAAGCACCTCTTGTCACAATAGCTAACTATAGTATTGTCACTCCAATGATTTCAAATCTTGCATTAGAAGAACTCATCGATGGCAAATGCGATGCTTTTGCTATTGGAGCGATGTTTCATCCCTTAGTTTTTGGAGTCAAAGTTTATCCTAAAAAATTCTCTGCGAATCCATTTAATCTAAAACTTTGCAAAGCACGTTGTGAACTGATTAAAACAGAACTTGACGAGGGCGGAGAAGACATTTTTGCAATCGATAACCCTGATGAAGATTGGCCTGAAGCTCCTAAATTAATTTCACAAGTAGTTAAAGAGCTGATAGCTCCCCTTCCTAAAAATCGTATCAGTATAACGAATGCTTTAAGCAAATTAGAAAAATTAGCAGTCTAAAAAAAGGCCCTCAAATTGAGGGCCTTTTTAAGTACATTTGTTAAATGAAAATTTCCAAGAAACTTGGATTTAATCGTTTTCTGAATTTGCAGGAATTTCTACAAAATCTTCGAGGTCACTATCCAAATCGACTTTAGCAACAAATGGTGCCTCGTTTAATTCAATAGGCTCAAACTCGTCTACTAATTTATCTACCTCGGCTTTATTAACTACAGCAGAAGATAGGGCTTGAGCATTTGGTGTCCTCTTTAGGGCACCTTTAATTGTATTTAAAAAACCAGTGGGCTGAGTTTGTGGAGCATCTTCATTGTAGATGTCATTTACATCAATGGCCGAGTGAGCTTCTAAAGGAAAAAATCCTTCGAATTGATCAATTTGCTCAACGCCATAAAGTTTAATAAGAAAATCGTCAACAACTTTTTTAATAGCTTGCCTTTCTTGTTGAACTGGAAGAAGAAGTGATGTTCTCAAAGCTTTTGCCATTTTTGGTTGAAAAGCCTTTATCGTATTTTGTAATTTTTTTGAGCAGAAAGAATTTTGCCCAAATTTTAAAAGTCCTAAAGACCCTTTAAGTATTGATTCTGCATTATCCCTTACATATTTTTGGACAAGTTCTTCAATACCTGGAACATCTGAAGACAATATGCTTAAGAATTGTGTAGTAACAGGTTTATCTAAAAGAGCCTGTAATGTTTTAAACTTGGCAGCATAACTGTTTACCAAATGATTAATTCTGGGTATGTTTGCTGAAATTACTGGATAAAATTGTTCTAAAAATTCATCAGCTGACAATTCTTTAATAGTATCAAACTGTGATGCATAGTTTCCAAGTAATTGATTAAGTGCAGGCATTTGAGGTGTTAGATAGGGAATAACATTGCTTGAGAATGTTTGAATAACATCTTCAAGAGTTTTTAATTTACCTATTTCTAAATCTAACTTTTTGTCTGCTACTTGACGAAGTTCTCTTTCAAATGCTTGCTTGTCTTGAGCATTATTAATTTGATTTAAATAAACTCTAAACAGTTGATCTAAAGGTATACTTTTAACAAGTCCGTTTGAAATTTGATCTATAGAAATACATTTCACAAATTCGTTAGGACGCTTATTTAATAAAGCAACCTTATCAAGATCGTAATACATTTCTGCTTGATAGTTACTGAAGGAAACTTTAATTAATTTCCAACGCTGAGATAATGCGCTTTGAAAATCAACACCGAGCCCTGCAAAGTCATCTGTACATTTAATAAATTCGTCAGCAGAACTTAAATGACATGTGTTTTTAAATTTATCAAAAGCTTGCTTTTGTAAAGTTTTTAAATTTTCTAAAGGGAGATGCAACGCATTTAAACCATGCTTTTTTCTAAAAGCAGCGTAAGAATCAGCCTTTTTCAAATCATTAATTAACGCCGTTTCAATTTCTGCTTGAGAAATTTTTAAAGCTTTAAGGTCATCTTTACTATTGACCATCACTTTATATGGCTGCTCGAAAAATTTATTCTTAATGTCATAAGGTGCGACTGCTCCTAAATATTTTAAGAAATCGCCAGGAAATTCGACTTTAAATTCTTGAAAAGATAGCTGCTTGAGCTGCAGTTTTGCATTAACAAGAAAGTAAGGATAGACTGATTTTAAATCGTCTTTAACTAGATTGTAATCAGAAGATTTGCTCTCAATGAACTCTTTTAGGGAATAAGTGCTAGGCAATTTTCTGATGTTTTGTAAAGCTTTGAGACGAAGGTCATTTTCTGAGAGCTTAACATCCGATGGTTTAGGTTGACTTACAACCGGTGCAACTCGATGAGACCCTATGAAGCTTTTAACGATTTTTGGTTGCTGAGTCGTTTTTTTGGTAACGTTGGTCACCTTAATAATTGTTGGGGAATTCACGTTAACATTAGCTTTTTGACTCACAGCAACAGAAGGCGTTACCCGCTCTAGAATAGACTTAGCTTTGACCATAACCTTTTCTTTTTCAATCTTTGGCTGCAAGACATTAACAACTATATTGGGTGCATTAACTTCAGTTTGTGCAGCTTTAGGTAGGAATGGTTGAGCATCATGTGCTTTTAGATCTTGTGTATTGTTAAGCACAGTAAACGATTTTTTTTGCAATGCCTCTTTAGATTTGTTTAGTTCCTTTAAGTTGCGATTTGCCCTGCGCAATGTTTTTTCTCTACGCTCAGTGACAACTTTATCATCAACTTTTAGCGTTGGATTAACACTAATGACATTAGTATCAGTAACAACTTCGTTGACATTGGGATTTTTTGGGCGCCATTCTTTTTTAGAATGTAAAATCTTTGATGTTGGATTAGATTCAGGCTTAACTTTACGAACTTTAGACGCTTTGTCTAATTTGCTATCGCGGTTTTGCGCTACATTTTTTTTAATGTTTGGTGCGTTATTATTGTTAACACGAGTTGGTTGCAAAACAGGATCATTAGAAATATTATTAAATTCATCTAAAGAGACGGCTTTTTCAGCAAATGATCTTGCACGATTGTTTTTACAGTCGATATCAAGAGTACGGAAAAGATCTTGATAGTTGTCAAAATTCAATCTTGGATTTTCATTAATCCAGTAAAGGACTTTATATTTAAAACTATCACGTTGATTTGAGTCTAATAGACCAACAAAATGTCCCCAGTCTTCAGGGGCAATAATTTCGTTAAGTTCTGGAATGCTTAGTTGGGTAAATGCTTTATGAGCTAAAAGATTTGCAGTTTCTTGATCCAGATTTTCGCCAGCTTGTACACCATGTTTTTGAATGAATTCATTAAATGTTAAACGGTAAGCATCATTTCTTAAATAATCTTGGTTTGTGAAAATATTTAACGAGGCAATGAGTTGGCCATATTTTTGAGCGATATCATTAAATTCGATTTCACCACTGACAATATCATTTTCAATTTGTTGACCCATTTTGCGTAAATACGCTGGATCTTTGACCCAAGACTGTTGGTTTACCATTCCTGCGCCAAAGCCAATACAAATAGCTGATGCGATACCAAAAATTCCAATAAATCCAACGAACGCTAAGGGAATAGCAAAAAAGGCAAACCCCGTAGCAGCTCCAGCAATTGCAAAAGCTACACCTAACGCAATTAAAACTTTTCCTGCAATTTTAGCCGTTTTTTCTGTGTCGTGCCATGTCGGTTTCATTTCAGTAAATCTTTCAGCCCAATTAATTTTTGGAGCTAGAGATCTACCTTTATTAATGTTAACTAATGGTATTACATCAAAATTTTTATTGACTTGATTCGAATGAGTCATGGCACAACCAATTAATTATGATAAAGGTAAAGTATATCACATTAATTACTAAAAATCAATTAAAGACATAAAAACAAATAAATTAAATTAGAAAACATTTTTAAATGTTAAAAAATACCCAAATTAAAATCTAAATTTTAATTTGCGCGCTTTGCAAATAAACTATTTTAAGAACAATTTATAG
>JAEMRK010000083.1 GCA_016463375.1 Parachlamydiales bacterium
GGAGCGTTTATTTTGCCAAGTAAAACACTGCAACAAATTCAGTTTGAAGAACAACTTCGAATATTCGAAAATTGGTTGTCGATGAATTCAACACCTCATAAAAATATCCTAAAAGACAAAATTGAAAGATCGCTACATCATCTTTCAAAAAAAATCATAAAAATTTTAATAATAAACTAATAGGGGTTAATTGTTACGGCAAACCGCTTAATTCAATAAAATTTAACATGATTTGGAAACGATGAATTTTAATATTAATTTCAAGGAGTTTTAATGAAGATTTTATCGTACATACAGCCTCAATTAAATAATTCGTATGCAGCTTTAGGTCGTAATTTTTTAGAATTTACCATCAGTCGAGATGGCTTAATACATATTGTTGATACGTCCTTAAAGCATAAGCAAGTAGCAATAAGAAATAATAATTTGCAAATGGTACCTTATCAGCCTCCATTTAGATTTGGTCCAAAAGAGTTACAAAATATTAGTGATGATGAAAATGTGGGTAAGGTAACTACCTTCACCGAAAGGTGGGAGCCGCAACACTGCCAATTATTAGAGGAATTAAAGCTTACTGAAGAAGTAGTTTATCGTTTATCTCAAAGAAAATTTGACGATATGAAAAATGTATTTTGTAGAGGAAAAAAATTAAACATAGGATTTAATCAAAATAAGAAACTTGTAGTATTCACAGAAGCACCGAAAAATAGTTTTACAACTTATCATTTTACCTAATAATTTTATTTCAAAGTTATAGCATCAAAACTTTCCATCATTTAATTCATTTGTTAACCTCGCCATATTTGAATGTGGCGAGGTTAACATGAGAATTAAAAATGCAAATCTAGGTCTCTCCTACATCGATACTTTACCAAGAGAAATTTTGGGTGGAGTTGTAGGTTCTCATTTTTCTCCAAAAGACTTACTAATTGTTGGCTGCGTCAATAAACAGTGGAATGATACTTTCAGTGCTATATCCATTTGGAATGATGCAATGCAGAATAAAGTATTAATTCTTGCAGACCAGTCTTTGAAACTTAAAGATCCTAAAAAAGCATATGTTCAACATTTAAAGACTGAAGAGAACATGAAAAGGGGACGCTATACGGTCTCCAATATTTTTGCATTTCAGGATAGTTCTAATATACTAATAACAATTAAGCACTTGGCTATTATCAGTGATAAAATTTTCTGTGTACTTCCTAGATCAAAACTTATCTACGACATAACAAAAAAACATGATAAACGATCTTTAGAAGGCCACAAAGATAATTTAAGAAGCCTTTATGTGTTTAATGGAAAGCTTGTTTCTGGTTCTAATGACTGTGATATTAGAATATGGGAGGAAGATGGATCATCAAAAGTGCTCAAAGGTCATGATGGCACTGTTAGTTGTTTTACCATATTAAATAATCACTTAGTCTCTGGTTCATTTGACGGATTTGTAGCTCAATGGAAGGGTGACAATTACGAAGTGCTGTTGGATACAGATGATGTAATAACATCAGTAACAGTTTTTGAGGGTCGTATTGTGACTTGTGATAGGACAATGACTGATTCTAAGGTTCGTATATGGAATCAGGATCAAACAGTCTTTAAAGAATTTCAAAAGGCCAATCTACCCATTGTATTCGATAATAAGCTAGTTATGGGATTGAGCACAGGAGAGCTATTAGTTTATTTTAACGATAAAACTACAAAATACAAGTCTCCTGCCAATGAGATAAAAAGTATTTGTGTGGCGTGGGATAAACTCGTTTCTGGCTCCGATGATGGAACACTATGTATTTGGGATACCGATTTCAACTTATGTACTGCTTTAACAACTAATTATATTAGAGGCATTATTACGATAGCCCCAAAAGAAGACAAATTAGTTACAACATCGATGGATGGTTGGATGCGTTTATGGGAATTTAAGTAACTTTATTGTTTTTAGGACTTTTCTCTGAGTTATTAATGGATTTCTTTCTTTTTAAAACGTTGTAAATTAATTACTTGTAGTTATTTCTTGATTTTACTCAACTCATTGAGTAAAATTACTCAATGGACTGAGTAAAAAATTTAATGATGATTAGGTCGTTATGAAAAAGAGAGAGTATTTTAGTACTTTAGTGAAAAGGTTAAATGAGCCACGACGGTTTATTCAATCATTAATAGGGCCTCGCCAAGTTGGTAAAACAACTCTAGCTCGGCAAGTGGCTGATGCACTGGAAGTACCAACTCTATATGTCTCAGCCGATCTAGCAACTTTACAAGATATCACTTGGTTAGAACAACAATGGAATACCGTTAGAGAATTAGCTAAAACTAATGGTAAAGCGCTTCTTATAGTGGATGAAATCCAAAAAATTCCGCATTGGTCCGATATGGTTAAATTATTGTGGGATCAAGACACTTTTTCTAAGGCCAATGTCATTTTGTTATTTCTAGGATCATCACCATGGTTAATGCAAAAAGGTTTATCTGAGAGTTTAGCTGGTCGATTTGAAGTTATACCAATAACTCATTGGTCTTACAAAGAAATGAAAGAATTTTTCGGCTGGTCCCTTAATCATTATCTATACTTTGGAGGCTATCCAGGAGCTGCAGTATTTTCAGATGAAAATGATATATCAAGATGGATAAACTACATTAACGACTCAATCATTGAGACAACGATATCTCGTGATATCTTTTTAATGAATCAAGTCAATAAACCGGCATTGTTAAGACGATTATTTCAGCTTAGTTGCAATTACTCTGGCCAGATTTTATCTTACACTAAAATGCTTGGAGAGTTACAAGACGCTGGTAATACGACAACATTAGCTCATTACAAGGACTTGCTTGAAGAAGCTGGATTAATTAGTGGGTTACAAAAATTTGCGAACCAGAATTTTAGAAGACGTGGGTCAAGTCCAAAACTTGCCGTGTTTAATACATCCCTACTGACTGCACAATCGGGTAAAAATTTTAATGAAGCTATAAATGATCCTGTTTTTTATGGAAGACTTATTGAATCTGCAGTTGGAGCTCATTTACTGAATGGAGTTCGTGGTACTCAGATCAAAGTATTCTATTGGCGAGAAGGGGATAAAGAAGTCGATTTTGTATTAAAGTTAGGCGATAAAATTATTGCAATAGAAGTTAAAAGTACAAATACATCCATACAGCATTCTGGAATCGATGTATTTGTAATGAAATTTAAACCTATGCGCGTTTTATTAGTAGGTTCGCAAGGCATTGCTTTGGAAACATTTTTATCCACACCCCCTAAAGAGTGGTTTGAATAAGATTATTTAAAGCTAATATTAACTACTTTTGATATGTTCTCAGCATCAATTTTATTTCGAGATCACTATGAGAACAGATTTATCAATAACATCTCAAATACCTAATTATTTAGCTCAAATTAATAGTTTACCTGTAGAGATATTAACAGCCATTTTTTCTGAAACTTTAGGTCTTAAAGATATTTTAAGCGCTTCTTTAGTGTGTAAATCTTGGAAAGAAATTTGTTCTAGCCAAAATATATGGAAAAAATTAATTGGTAATAGGTCACTAGTTATCAATGATCAAAATTTAAAGAAAACCAATCTTTTCAAAGCCTACCTCGAACATAATAAGAACATATATAATATTGCTTATGGAATATGTGAAAATGATATTAATTATGAATTTAACCTCGGTAAATGCACTAAAATAACTGTTTTAGATGATGATATTTATTGCCATTTTAGCGGAGGCGAATTTATCCATGTTAATGGCTGGCCACAGGAATACCATTGTTCTCAAAATTTTTTAGTCAAAGCTAATTGTTTAGTTAGATTTAATGGTGAATTGTATGTAGGAGCGGATGATGGAAAAATTTATTACAATGCGCAAGAAACAATTCTAAAGGGAGAGTCAACTGCAACACAAGAAAACCATATTTGTTATTTCGAGCGCTCCATTGATAACACATCTTATCACGAACTGCTAAACGATGATTTTTTTAAATTGGATCGTTCAATAGACTTTGCTGTTACAGCTTTGGTCGTATTTAATGATCAGCTTATTTCTGGTGACAACGATGGATGCGTAAGATTATTTGATAATAACTTCACTAGTAAAATTATTTATCATCATCCAAAAAAAATTACGGCTTTAACTATTTTTAAAAATTATTTAGTTTCCGGATCCATTGATGGTGTGGGGCACGTGCGCGAATACGATAGCCCTATTGTAGAAAAATATCAGTTTGACTCCATTATAGATTTAGCGACTACGTCTAATGAAATCATTTCGTTGAGTCGTTTTGGGGAAATAAATTTTTGGTTGACTAATCGTACTTTATATTCCAGCACATTTACGTCTATTACAACGCTTGGAAATTATGTAATGGGTGGACGAGACGATGGAGGAATCGAAATGATTGATGAAAATTTTAATACAGTTAGAGTCTTATTGGAGCATTGTGGAAGTGTCAAACACTTATCCATTGTCGGCAACCAACTGATATCCGCAGATGACAAAACACTTCTGATGTGGAGTTTTATGCCACCAATTAAAGAGAACTTAACCAACAAGCGACGTTGCACCATTTCGTAACTTGATAATAAGGTCGTTTAATTTATAAAAATTTCGGAAATTAAATTAACGATGTTCTTTAGAGACACCAATTAATGGATTTGCTCACAATTCGTGCTTAGAAGTATACTATAAGCTAAATTCTAATTGTGAGTAACCATGTCCACACTATCTTTAAATAATAACAGCAGTTTATTTAACTATTTTCCAAATGAGATAATTTATAAAATATTTGATTATTTTGATCCTAAAACTTTGGTTAATGCTAGTAATGT
>JAEMRK010000084.1 GCA_016463375.1 Parachlamydiales bacterium
TAATAAGGTTTTTATATGTGCAATTCAATTAATGCAATTGAAGGAATCGATCCATTTCATTACTTACATAATGATATTTTACAAAGTAACATTATTCCAAAAATAGTTTTTGAGCCTAAAAACAACAGCGTTTTTATGGTTTCAAAAAAATGGAATGAAACATTGAAACAGGCTAAAGTCTGGAAAAATTTGGCCGAAAATTATTCTTTTATCAGAAAAGAGGATAAGACTCTTTTTTTAACTGAACCCAAGAAGGCTTATTTTCTAAATGAAAGAATTAAAACTGCAATTTTAGATGACTCATACGATATGATTAAAGACAAGTTTACCGAAGGAAGAATTTTAAGATACGGCATCCTTGGTGAGGATCTGATTATGCAAAATTCTCGAAGTTCACCGACTCTCACTTTTGAATTAAATAAATTTAATAAAGATTCATCTTCTTACACTAATATGTATCAAAATATTAAAGCTTTTGCAACATCCGGTAATACCCTTTTTTATCTAACAAAAGAATTCGAACTCTATAAACAAGAAAAAAATGCTCCAGCAGTTCTGCTTCATAACGACATTGCAAAACTCGTAAATGGAGAGAGATGTGACTCTGAAATTGACGTCTCTAAAAGCGAAATTGTTCTGCTAAATGATAAATGCGTATGCAAAACTAAACTGTACAGTGAGTGGCTTCACGTAATTGATGAATCAGGAAATAAACTATCAAAGAAATTGCCTCAAATAACTGCACTGACCACATTTAATAATACCCTTGTGACAGGAACTTTTGATGGTAAAATAAGTTTTTATGATGAAAATTTAGATTTAATTAAATGCTTGGAATCTGAACCAAACAATCAAACCCAATCGAATACTAGTATTTTAGCCTTTGTGAATTTTCAAGGAAAGTTGGTGTCTGGTGGCATGAATCAAACGATAAAAATTTGGTCTGACAATGATGATTATTCTGAGCTATCTCCTAAAGTAACTATTTCTTGTTTAGGAGCTCTAGACAATCGCTTAGTCTCTTCTTCGGATGAGGGTACAATAAGTATTTGGAAAAAGGACAAAACTTGCCATACTGTCAAAGTACCTCTTACCGGTGGAGGTTCATTTTTGACAACACACGAAAATATAATATATTTTCGTGGGCATATACTAGTGTTCGACAAAAAGAAATCTCAAAAGTCCAATTAAATTCAGGTAAATATTTTTGGGTTACTACAAGCTTAGTAACCCAAGTCAATTAAACAACCTTCATCTTCTGTAAAATCAATCAGTGGTAAGCTGATTAGTTTAAATTGCAGGGGAAAAGTGAGTTATCTCCGCTCTTTATATAATCAAGCTGATAATAAGATGTGATATGGTATATAGGTCTAATATCACCTCACATCGACTTGAGCGCCTATGAATTCTTTTATTTCATCTATCAAAGTACTGTTTAAGCTCTGTATACCAAAACCAGATTTACCTCAGCCAAAATCAAATTTTCTAGGAACTTACACAGTTACAAATAAGAAGAATATAACATCAAAAAATAAGAATTTTGGTGCTGAAGCATCTACTGCAAGAAACTACGTTGATCAAGTTGAATTACCGATTGATATATTGAAAGAGATAGTAAGCTATATTCCCCTTACGACTTGGAATAAAGTGATAATGGTTAATAAGTCGTGGAAACAACTATTTGATACTCCCGAAATTTTGAACAATATCCTATCAAAATATCACTTTTTAAATAAATCCCCCTCTAATGATATTAAAAAGGTTTATCAAAGAGATATTATTACTAGAAGCAACATCAAAGAAGGTATCTACGACATTAGAAAATACGAACTAAGATATAGAGTGGATATAAATGTTCGGATGGCTAAGGGGTATCGTACGGGTCTTGCTGTTTTGGGTAATGATAATTTATTTTATGTCGATTTCTCGAGCTTGCACGAATATATTTATAGTGGCAAAAAAATAAGCTCAATTCTCACCTCAAACGAAAAACTTTATGCATTAACAAAAGATTGCCGAATTTTAGAGATTCAAGACGATTATTCATCGAAAATTTTTTCAGAAGGCCTTTTTGAACTTGATTTAACTAATCAAAGCCGCGTTTTTTTTGAGCGCCTTCAGGACAAATTTATCATATGGAGCACTGTTTTTGGAACTGGCCAGGACTCTTCTCAGGCTTGTGTTGTCGATGAAAATGGATCTTGTATCAGTGAACTCAAACTTAAAACAGCCATTTACAGCTTATCTGTTCTTGAAAATTCGATAGTTGTTGGCATGGCTGGAACGATTGATTTTTATAATGATAAATTGACGTGCTTAAAAACTTATAGCACTGTAGAAATTGATGATAAGCGTTTACCTCAATATGTATCTTCGCTAAACAATAAGCTAATATCGTCAGATATTAACGGCGTGATTTATTTCTGGAATGCAGACGGCACTTATTGTATTTTAGAAAGTAGCTTTGGTAATGATTGCAATGATATCGTTCAACACATTGGAAGTATTTCAGACAGTATTGTGATGATCAAAAATTTTAAATTATCAATTCTTAAAGATGATAAATTTGAATATATAGTCACAAATGACCCACTCATGAATTTTACAATTCATAAAGATCAAATTATTACGTGGGGCCTTAGATTTGTAAAATCTGTAGATTTTTCATTAGATTCTGTAGGATATGGAAGGATTTATTAGTTATTTTTAATGCTCTAATCCTTTAAAGTCTTCAAGAATTCAACTCGCACCATATTTTAAAGGTTTTTAGCCACAGCTTTAGCATCTACGATATCCGAGGCTTGAGAGGCTTTGTTACCGCCGCTAATCAATGTAATTTCATTCTTATTGGTATATTTGAAGTAGACTCTTAGTTCAAATTGACGAACGCGTATTTCATAGATTGAATCCCCTAAAGATTTGCCATTTTTTTGCCGATCTTTAAAGTTTTCAACTTGAGCTAAAACTGTTTTCCTTTGATTCTCAGGCAAAGAACCGACCCATTTCCAATAAGGTGAGGCACCACTGTTTTTATTACGGTACTGCCTAATTTTCAAACGAACTGTAGGTTCGTTAGAAATCGTTTCACCTTTAATAGGCTTTTTTACAGCTTTTGGAGACGATTTCTTGCTCGATTTTTTGGATGATTTTATAGGAGATTTAGCTGGCGAATTTAATCGGGTCATTTCGCTGACAATGTCTACAGTCTTGTTTTGAACAACTGATTCATTTATACCTGTTTCATTGACATTGTTTTCGTCAGTATTAGAAAGAAGCTTTTCTTCTTTGATTTCCGATTTACCCTGATTAATTTTAATGGTATCTTGTTCAGTTGCTGAAGAGCTCATTTTTCTTTCTTTGATAATTTCTTTATTCAAAGATGCAATCAAGTAAGGAGTAATAAGCTCTGTGAAAATACTCTCTCCTATTTCTCTTGTTCTGATTTCAAATACATCAGGTCCTATGGAATCCATTGAAAGTGTGGAAAGAGGATTTAACACATTTCTTAACTCCTGGTGGTATTCTTCGACCACCTCAGGGCCTTCAAATTTTTGGAATAAATTAGTGGCAAGATCTTTGAGATCTTTTCTATGCATTTTTAAAAATTTCAACTGAATTAGCTCTATACTTCTTGCGCGATCTTCAGCACCCTCAATTGAGATACATTTTTTGCTAGCAGCAATCGAATCATTAATAACCTTTTCCAACTCAGGAAAATCCTCTGGAAAAAAAGTGTAATCAATATCATTTGTAGGCTTAGTCAGCGCCACTTTCATGTATTCATTAAATTTTAACATGAAATCTAAAACTTGGATAAGCTGATCACATGTTTTAGCAAGTGACTTATTATCTAACTTCAATTGCAATATCTGTTTAACAAGATCTTCGACAAAATTAATATCAACTAAACCCTTATTCGCTGAAATAGCATCAATATTTTCAAAGATAGAATTTAAGCTATTAGTAACGTCAGGTGTCAATTTAACTTTTTTTGTTTGATAGTCTAGAGTGAAATGGTCAACCTTAATGTTCTTAGTCTTACTGGGGTCATTTATGACGTGAAAGCTTAATTTAGGAATAATTCCTGCCTTAGAAAGCCTTAAATACGAGGATGCTATTTGAATGGCGAATACACCCTTATTGAAATTAAGGAAGAGGTTATCTAAATCGTAATAAACGTTTTTCAACTGACTCAACAAACTCAAGTCTTCATATTGATCACTATCATCTCTTGCATGAAGTATAATTTGGTCAAATACGTTATTAACCTGATTTTTTTCTTCAATTGAGAAATTTGAACTTTCTAAAAAGTCATCTGTTTTTTCTACAAGTTTTTGCCACGTATCTCTATCAACACATGTTTGAGGATCTAAACTATGTAAATCTTTGACGACATCAAAGATTTTAGTGATAATTTCTACGGGACTGGCTTTATTTTCAGTGCTATTTTTAGGTAACAATTTAAGATTTTTATCATAAGACATCCCACGTCCTAATAAATCCAAAGTAACATTTATGTGGTTAATTGCTTTTTGATTAGAAAAATCGCCTAAATTGTTCATGCCCAACCTTCATTTTATTTAAATTAATTATATCAAATACAAATTAATTTAAGTAAATTAAGCGGTCAAAATATAAACTAAACTAGATTAAATCATAAGTAATTAATATAAAGTCTCTTATAAAATTTAATTATTAATAGTATAAAGCTCTTTATAGTCTAAGATTGAATTTTAGTTAAAAATAGATTATAATAATTCTGAAATTAACAAATTTA
>JAEMRK010000085.1 GCA_016463375.1 Parachlamydiales bacterium
ATGTAAAATTTAGTACTGATGATTTTTTTAAAGGTATTTTAAAAAATCATCAATTTCTCAATTTTGAAGTTGAAAGAAATACTACAATTGGTGAATTGAAAAAGGCATTTTCAAAAGATAATCAAACTCAAAAGAATATCCGCAGTTGTAGTTTTAAGGATGAAGGTTTTGAATTGGGCGATAGAATATCTTGCTCAACTAGAATAATTTCAATTAAACCCTACAAGAAAGGGTTTATTTTTCTTAAAAAACACGACATAATCGGGATTGGACAATTAACTTATTGTGATTTTAATATTGCTCTCAAAGATATTAATTGCTCATTAAATTTTGTGAATTTTACGATTAGACACAATAAAATATTTTCAATAACACCTTGTGCCCAAATTGTTAGGATATCAACGAACGGTGACTTCACTACGATAACAGACAAGCACGATAATCAATATTTTCATCCTGATAACGATAGCTTCTTTGAACTGGTTCAAGAGTATGTCATTTTCTCTGATTGCTTAAAATTAACTGTTTTAAACACTTTAGATAAAACTAGTTTGAGGATTGCTTGTAGCCCTCCTATTAATGCATTAACCCTTTTTGATTGGATAGTAACTGGAAATGTAATGGGGGAAATTCATTTTTATGATTTCAATTTAAATCTCTTAAAAACCTTTAACAATGATTGCTCGAGGTCTAAAAATTTCTCATTTGCTGCTTTCGGTAATAAACTCATGTCTGCCAACTCAAGCAAATATTTATCAGTTTGGAATAGTGACGGCACATATCTAACTTTTGCAAATAATAATCAAGAAGTTAAGCAAATTGGAGTCATAGGTAATCATGTAGTGACTAGTGATGATCATACTTTAAAAATTTGGGATGAAAATAGCTATAATCTCTCAGCACATTATTTTGATCATGATATAGATAAATTGTGCGTAATAGATGACAAAATTGTTATTTCAGGCTCAAATTGTATAAAAATCCTTAAGTTTGAACCCATTATAGATTCTTCAATCGTCTTTAAGACAAATGCTCATATCAATTCGTCGAAAAGCCGAATTAAAAAACAACAAAGCGGCTGCGTTGTTGTTTAAATGAAGATGATGTAAAAATTAAGTATTCTCATGAAATGAATACAATTAACACACAATTTCGCTAATTAACAAAAATTAGCCATTAATCACATTGACCGTATAAGTCGATTTTGGATTGATCGCATGAAGAAGCTTTTCGTACATCTCGAAGCTTATGTTGATCCTTCCTTTTTCGTATTGTGCGTATTGATTAGGCGAATTGCTACCCAATGCTTTTGATGCTGATCGAATAGTCACACCAGAAATTTCTCTTTGGCGAATCAATAAAAGAGACAACAGTATATTTAATGAGTCAATTTTTAGTCCAATACAGCCTAGCTTACGATCTGTTACTACTATTTTATCAATCGTTAAATCTAAATCAAAATAACTCAATATAATCTCTTTGACAGCATCTTGTAGCATTGCAAAAGCATTTTTTTTTGTACGACCTTGAGTAACAATGTTGATACTAGGCACTTCTATAAGCCAAACATTTCCGTCTTTCCAAACTCTTCCTTGTAATTCCATGTTTATTCCTCATGAATAATGGGATTTTCTGCAGCTACTTTAATAATACTTCGTGCAGTATATTCGTTAATTTCACGATGTCTTGGAATTGGTTGCTTAATATTACCATTGCTCCAAATATCATGATTACCACCTGCACGTTCAAAATACCAACCAAATTTACGCAGCGTTTTCTCAAGGACAATTTTCTTCACTTCCGCTTCCCATTTGTACATTAGATTATATACATGATATTAATTAACAACAATCTTATAATTAAATTCACTAGCGCGCATTTTACTTAAGTGATTTAAATATAGGTGTATAGATAATATAAAAGATCGGTGGGTTGTGTATACGTTTTCAAAAGATTTACAATGGTCTTTTGAATTAGTAACATCTTGCGGTTCAAGTAAAACTTCTAAGGTAAAAGCTTACAGTCTAACGCCAATGTCGAGCTATGAAATGTTTTATTTTTCAATTATCGTGCCTATAACTCTATGTCGACACGAATAAATATGTACAAGTTTAAAAAACAAAGACGGTAAATCCGTTATATCTTTCAAAAAGTCTAAGACCTATAAAGTTAATGCCTATTTATCATGTGTAGAAGATGGCCTAGCGTGTTTTTACAATCCAGCACTCATAGTATATGATTGAACTAATTGAAAATTTACAAATACTTGACTTCGAAATATCTTGTAAGGGATAACATTTCATAAATAGTCTCAAAACATAAAGAAAACTAAATAGTCTCAAAACATAAAGAAAACTAATATGACACAACCAATTTATACATCTGATTTTCAACTCCCCTATCCTATAAACAAAGCGCATAATTTTGGGGTTGTTAGTAAAAAAAGGGGCGATTGCTCCAAAGACCCAAACCATCGTACAAATAAGCTTAAAAGAGTTGTAGATGCTTACTTTAATGGAACTTTACCAATTAACAACCCATTGAAAGCTTGCTTTAGGCTTATAGCTAGAAAATGGCACCTTGTAAACATCCCATCAATTACAGAAATAGATAATTCAGAACATTGCTTTTCAATAGGCGTTCATAAAGGACAATTTTTTGGGCATTTTGACAATTGTATAGCTAAAATATCTTCAAAAGTTGAATTCCCAGATTATGATAGTAATAAAGAAAAGTATGATTATTCAAGTCAACATTCAAACCACCATAGATTCCACAATCTAGGAGTTTATATTAATCCAAAAATGGACTTTGGTTTTATTGAAAATCGCAGTCATCAAAAATTTACTCCAACACATAATATGTATATGAAGTCTCATGATTACATCCGGGACGTTGTAAGACTAGACGATGTGTATTTCGTGAATAATGGCACTTCAATATTTACCATGTACTTAGACGGATGTATACGGGCAACAATTAAAAGAACTGATGAGTATCCAAATGAACATGAATTTTACCCATTTACAGCTGTAACACTTTTTAAAGACCATTTCGTCGTCGGGTTCAAAAGCGGCGATATTAAATTCTACGATAAAGATTTAAAATCGATCCATTTTTTTTCCACAAGCGATACTGTAACTGCATTAACAGTCTGTAGAAACAAGCTTGTATCAGCCCATAGAAATAATAGAAATCTGTTTGTGCAAGGTGAAATACGAATATGGAATAGCGACAAATCTTATTATTTGTATTCCGGCACAGACAACTATATTTCCAACCTCACTCATATTGGTGATTGTATTGTTGCTGCAACCCAAGACAGCATTAAAATTTGGGACGAAGACGGTATTTGCTATTACATCTTGCCTCATAACCATAGTATATTTAACATAGCTGTTAATGGTTCAAAGATCTTATTTAGTATCGAAGGTCATTCGTTTTACTTGTTAGACTTTGGGGATAAAACAAGATCTATTAAATACCCTGAATCAGACAATTTCAAGACAACTCCTGTCATTTACGAGAAAAAAACATTACCCAAAATCAAAGTGAATCAAAATTTTATTATAAAGTCTTTTAAGAAATTTGAAATCTTAAGTTCTAGATTCAATGATTAAGTTATTCGAGGGGTTTGATACGGTTTATTCAAATTTGTTTCTAACTCCTCTTCTAACAACTTAATCATTGGACTAAAGCGATCTTAGGTCTGAGGACAATTTTTTTGTTACAACGGTATTGGAATGAAATCTTAGATAAGTCGCAAGTTATGAATTAACTTGCGACAGGAATTTAAATAATAAACTGACTATATCGACTTTGCGACAGCCCTTGCAGCTACGATATCTGCTGCTTGAGACTTTTTATCACCACCCATAATAATAGTCGCATGAGTGCCTGTATATTTAAAATAGATACGCAAACCTTTAAATTGATTGATTTTAAGCTCATATAATCCACCACCAAGAGACTTAACGCCTTTTTGACGTTCAGTTAAATGGTTAAGATGCGCCTTAACAATATTAGACTGCACTTGATTCAGCCCATTAAACCAATCCCAATATGAACTTCCACTTTTGGGTTGATGGTATCGTACTTTTAGAGCAGTTTCTGGTTGTGATTTAACGGCTTCAACAACCATTGTCTTCTTCTCTGTAAAATTAAACGGTTTTATTGGTGCTTTCTTTTTTGGGGCATTGAGTTCTTTAAGCTCTTTTTCCAGATCAGATTGCGTTATTTCCGCTTTAAGTGATCCAGGCGAAACAACTGTATCAATTTCTGCTTTAGAGGGTGCCACCTTATTAGGAACATAAAATTCCATCTTAGGCTTTAATTTTGGATTATAAATTTCTCGCATGACAGAAGCTGGGATCATTTCAGCTTTTCTAGCCCAATCGTCTTTGTCTTTATCTAATCTTAAGTTTATTTTTTTGAGTAGATCTGCAGTGATGATCTCTGTAAAAACAGAGTCGTTGCAATTCATCAGTTTGAGTTTGAAAATATCGGTACCCAATAACTCTTCTGGTATAAATCTTAATAGCCCCTTTAGGTCACGGCTTATTAGTGCTTCTCCTGCATCGGGATGAAATGTTTTTTTTCTATTGAATTCTTTTTGTGCTTCATTGAAAAGTTCGTCATAGGCAATCTTGCTAAAATAATCTAAAAGTTTGCTGAAATCTTTCAATTTTATCAAAGAGTCTAAGTCATCTTTGTTATCTCTTTCTTTCAAAACATTAATAATTGAATTAAAAAGAATATAAG
>JAEMRK010000086.1 GCA_016463375.1 Parachlamydiales bacterium
TTCGCCTCGTGGTGTTCTTGGACGATCTGAATTAAATCCACCTTTGTAGCCAGGCTTTGAATCAGAACCGTAGCTCTTTCTTTCAGAAGAGCCTTCACCTCGTGGTGTTCTTGGTCTGTCTGAATTAAATCCACCTTTGTATCCAGGCTTTGAATCAGAACCGTAGCTCTTTCTTTCAAACGAGCCTTCGCCTCGTGGAGTTCTTGGACGATCTGAATTACCTTTGTATCCAGGCTTTGAATCAGAACCGTAGCTCTTTCTTTCAAATGAAGCTTCGGAACGAGGTTTTCTTGGTCTATCTGAATTAAAACCACCTCTTGTCCCATCGGATTTAGGACCGCCGAATGAACGTTTAGGTGCATAAGGATTTTCTTTAGGAGCTGTATAAAAACCTTGGCGAGATGATCGCATATCGAAATCTGGTTTTGAAGAACCAAAGGGAGTGTCGCTTTCTGGTTTTTTGCGACGAGGTGACGAATCACGATCTGGATAAGTTTTTTTAGGGCGGTCATTAAAACCACCTGCTGGTCTATCTGATCCAGGTTTTGGACCTCTTGAGTTTACCGGCGGACGATTTTCTAATTTTGGGTCAGACTCTTCTTCGAAGCGATCTTTTTGCTTAAAACTTTTATTATTGTATTTTTTTGGTTTACTATCTCGAGGCATTAATTCACTCCGTAAATGATGAAGAATTTTCTCATGACGGTGATATAAATGCCAAAGAAAAGCATATTAAAAGTTATTAGACGCGCATGTTCAAATTATTCAAAATAACTTGTTGATAATGGAATTATAAAGCTAAGTTATGGTCATGAACTCATTAAAAATATTTTATGACGAAACATGTCCTGTTTGCAGCAGAGAAATACGCCATTTAAAAAAGCGTAACACTAATAACCTTGTTCAATTTCTTGATATCTCTTCTAACGAGGCTTTATTAAAACAACATGGTTTGACATTTGACCAGGCGATGCGCCGTATGCATGGTATAATGCCAGATGGAAGAGTCTTAGAAGGGATTGATCTTTTTATAGAACTTTATCGTTTAGTTAATCTTAAATGGCTTAGTTCTCTACTAGCTTTTCGCCCACTCAACCCATTTTGGCGCTTCTGTTATAAAATTTTCGCTAAGAAAAGATATAACGCTGCGTGCAAGCGTTTCAAAAAATAGCTTGTTAAAAATAATTTTTAATTAGATTATTCCAAATGCTGGCCTTATTGTTATCAAATTTTTATTGTAGTTTGATGAAATTCCACATAAGCCATTTATTCACATTTCAAACGTAAAGGAAATCATCATGTGGTCTCTTAATAAAATTAAATCAAAACTAGTAATGGCACTTGCAGTGTGCGGTATTGCTATTAGTTCAACAGCTTATGCTGATATGAATATGTCCTCAAACCAAATGACAATTTCACAAATAGTCCAAAATACACCATCAATGAGTACATTAGCCTCAGCATTAGATGCGGCTAATCTAACAGACACTTTAAATGGAAATGGTCCTTTCACATTATTTGCACCATCCAATGATGCATTTAGTGCACTTCCTAATGGAACTTTACAAAATTTGATGAAACCAAACAATAAACAACAATTAGCTTCATTATTAGCTTATCATGTCGTTAAAGGTAATTTCCCAGCTGCAAGGCTTAAAAGTGGATCGATGACAACGATGAATGGCCAAACTGTTCAGATTTCTGTCACACCATCAGGTGTTATGGTAAATAATTCAATGGTGACACAAGCTGATATAATGGCTTCAAATGGCGTTATTCACGTTTTAAATGCCGTTTTGATGCCGCCAATGGCAAGACCTGCTACAAACTAGTTGTTTCTTCAGTTAAACGCTTGAATAGTCGTATTTGAGCGTTTTAAATTCTCAAAGTAAACTTAAAAAGAAAAAAGACCGCCAAATAATCAGCGGTCCTTGGAAAGATCAAAAACTAAAAATTAAGCTTTTTTAGCAGCGGCTTTGCGAACTGGAGCTCTTTTTTTAGCAGCAGTACGTTTTTTAGCAGCAGGCTTTCTAGCAGAAGCTTTCTTTGCAGGAGCTTTACGAGTAGAAGCTTTTTTAGCTGTTTTTCTTTTAACAGTTTTTTTAGCAGCAGGTTTCTTCACTGAAGAAGCTTTTTTTGCTACGGTGCGTTTTTTAGCAACGCGTTTGGCTGGCTTTTTGCCAGTCATCGCTTTTTTCACAGCTTTAACAGCACTTTTTGCTGCTTTTTTAGCTGGTCTTGCTTTTTTCTTAACAACTTTCTTAGCCGTAGACATAGCAGTAACTACTGCTTTCTTAGGGCTCATCGTCTTGCTTGTTTTGACTCTACGCAACATAACACAACCTCCTTGTTGTTAGAGTTTAAGTTTATTTTGTAAAAATAATATTTTAATTGCAACTAATAAAAGGAACTGAACGCTTTTATCATTCAAAATCTTACAAAAAGTTTAATGTTTGATATTACTTAGAACTATGCTAGAACAGGAAATAAGGCTTCAGGAGTTCTAATTAAAAAAAATTGAATATTTTTTAATTTTTTTTTAATGGGATCTGTTTTTTTTTCAAATTTTGATCAAAATTAGGTTCATTTTGATGTATTTTTTAAGTAATAGAGCAACTTTTACAATTTGAACTACTTGTTTTTTATTATTTTTAGTTGTTTTTGTATTATCTTTTCCAGAACCTATTCCAGACTTATTTCAAGAAATCATCGTTTTCATCATTTTTGCTCTAACCTATTTTTCAAGCAGATTGTCTCAATTTGTCACTACAAAATAGCCCCTTATAATGACATATACCCTGCATTTTTAAAGTCTACATGGCTAATTTAAAGTTTTGAGGGCATTAATCCCTTTCATATTAAGTAAAAAGCATATTTAAGAATAAAAACATGAAAATTTCTAACATAAAACTTTGATAAATAAGTACTTATAAAAATTAATCGGTCGATTAAAACCAATTTTTTCATTCTAAATTTATTCATACAATATTGATGTTCAATTATTTATAAAGAATGACCCCTAAAAAAAATAAAATTTTTGGAGTTTAGTTTGATTGGTTAAAATCGATATATGCTTTAAAGTATAACCGATAAATTTGAAAACGTTTTTTTAAATTATTAAAAACGTAAGAATACGCAATTTGATCCTCTTGAATTAGGGGTATATTTTTGTATTGATTGATTAGGTGGCTAATTACACCGATGTAGCCAATATATATAGACACCACTTATTCACGCTAAAATTTCTGTAAGCACTATTGGATTTGTAGTAACTAAAGTTAATCGATGATACTTAGGTGCTGTTACAATGGATAAAAGATGATTTGAAATTATGAAAAAAATGCCGACAGACATGATCTGTCGGCACTTAAGCTTTTAATAATTCGACGCTTTATTCTGCACCAAACTCATTATAATAAGTTATGGCACCTTCAATTTTTTTGATTAACTCATTTAATGCAGCAATTTTTGCTTCATTAGGAGTCTTTTTTAAATTTGCCAATCTTTCAATCTCAGTTTTAGCTTGTCTAAAACCCTCGATTTTGGCGTTTACTTCAATCAAACTAAAACGTTGTTGAATGTTATTAGGTCTAACACCAACACCCTCTTGATAAAATTGATTTTCAGCTCTTAAAGCTTTAATTTCATTGAGGTAGTTTTCTTTAGGCTGATTGACACTTTTCAAGTGAGTACGATTCATTCTTATTTCTTTATCGATTTTATCAACAGGAGCATGTAAGTTTCCTATAATTTCAGCTTTTTCTTTTTCTAGTATATCAATCTTCGCCTGGATTTTACTTTTTGTAACACCTATGTTAAAAAGCGTTTCTTCAGGGGCCTTTTTTTGAGCTTCTTGTAACTCAGCAATTGGACCACTTAATAAAACTTCTTGCTTTTGAATGTCGGCCAATACTTGGAGATAAGCGCGTTCTCTTAAAGGTACCAATTTTGCAATTTCATTCTCATATTCCGCTGCAAACTTTTCGACTTTGCCTATGCTGTTATTAAGATCTTGAATTTTAGCTTCATTACGATTGATAATCTTATTAATATCTACTATATCGCTTAGATAACGATTGATATCGATATCAACAAGATCAAGATCAAAGTTTTTCACTTTGTCAATCTCAGCTAAATTTGAATTGATTTGTTGAATTTCAGACTCAGCTTTTTTTTGTTCAACAGGAAGTTCACCTTTAAATTGGTTAACTAAATTTTTAATTTCTGGAGAAACCTGAAGTCTTCGTGTTTCTTTTTCTTTAGCAGCAACTTCTGCTTTAGTTTCTTGAACATCTCTTGAACTCTCAACAAAATTAACTGAGTCATCACTAATTGATTGTGCTGTTTTAGAAACGACTAATTGTTCAGCAACATCAGATTGAACGGGTGCTGTGTTTACATTATTTTCAACATCTGTATTTTTTTTAGTGAAAAAACTCAGTAAATTTTTAAAAAAATTAATAACAGCATCTAAGACGGAGATTTTTTCTTTAAGCTTAGACTTACTATTAGAAAAATCAACCGAGTCTTTAATATTAGATATTGGATTAGGATTATGATTGTCTGCTGTATCAACTTTACCGATTGGGCTCACATGAACTGAGTTTTGCCCTTCAATGTTAATTTTTACCATGGTAACACCATTATTAAATTTGTATTATTATAAATTGGTTTATCTGTTATTAAAAACAAAACCAAGGTGATAGTTTATCATTAATAATTGAAAATAATGATCTGAAAAATTATTTAACTC
>JAEMRK010000033.1 GCA_016463375.1 Parachlamydiales bacterium
GGCAAATGATTTTGGATATGAGCATGGACAGGTTGATATTTTAGTATTCGAGGGAATGAGAGATTTAGGTACTCAAAAAATGCTTTTTGAAAAGAAGTTAGATGAAATTCTTCTTTTAAACCCCGATTTGAGCTTTGAAATGGCAGAAGAAGAAACAGCAAAATGGATTTCTCCTGTAAAAAATAATACTCCAGTTCATTCAACAGGAGCTGCAGTAGACATACGGTTATGGGATAACAAAAACAGTTGCTTTCTTAATTTAGGTCCTTTTGGAGTGATATGGGGAGATTCTCAGTTAGCTTCTACATTCTCAGAAAACATCACGGATAGTCAAAAAAACAATCGACTATATTGTCTGATAGCAGCTGAAAAGGCTGGACTTACGAATTATGTTTACGAATGGTGGCACTTTTCTTTCGGAGATCGGTATGATGTATATTGGAAAAATCAAAATGGCCAAGAAAATATTGCTCTATATGACTCAGTTTAAAAACTCAGATGAGAAGCAATAAAAAAGCTCACACTTAATGTGTGAGCAATAGGTGATGGAGGTGGAGAGAATCGAACTCTCGTCCTAAGCAAACTCCATAATAATCTCTACATGCTTAGCGCTTTCAAAATGAGTCAACTCCGATGGAAAACGCAGCACTAGAATTGACTTGTTTCATTTAGTCTCGAAGAAAGCCCCTAGAAACGGTCGAAGCTTTAATCATACCAAGATTGATGACGATAATTCAAAGCCCCTTAGCCTAGACTTTGGTTATCGAGCAACTTAACCGGTTAAGATTAAGCAGCTAAAGCTAGTGCGTTTCCTTGTGAGAAATCAACACTAATTTTTTTAGATTTAGCATCTAATGTTTTATCGGTTTTTTTAAGAGGCCAACCGATATCCTCTGCATGCAACTAATACTTTATTTCCTAGTCGAAGCCATTACACCCCCACATGTATTTTAAACGGTTTAGAGCATTTTGAGCAAGGTAATGCATATTGGAAGATATTCTAATCGATGAGAGCAACTTTTGAAAAACATATTGAGATAAAAAAAGCCGGGGATTTCCCCGGCTTTTTTAGTTTCTAAGCCACATTAAGAATGTGACTTACTGTAGAGATTGCGAACGCTGCATACACTGGTGCTCTGCTCCAGTTAAGTCCAAACATTTTATGCAATATGTTGAGTACTGCTAAAATGATAAGTCCAGGACACAGAACTTGAAGTATTGGAGATAGCATATTTGCAATGCCCATAAATCCAAGATTTGCAAGAGCTGCTGATACACCCAGTACCAGTAGTGCTGGTAATGTATTACCACCTGGTAACTTATCACCAAAACGTCCAAGTAAATCATTTTTCACATAATCTGCTGCAATTGTAACTAATGGAATCGCAGTCGTTAAACATGCCATTGCAACAGCAATGCATGAGAACATGGCGCCTTTTGGCCCCATTAAATATAGTGAAATGGCTGCTAAGCGTTCTTCTCTAGCATGAGGTGGTAACACTTGAGTGTAATGACCTGCAATCAATGTTAGTCCAATAAAGATAATGGATAACAAAGCCGCTGCTATTAAACTTGCTTGAAACATTTTTTTAACAGCTTGTTTTGTGACAACACCGTTTTCAACAGGAATAAAGTGTGACAATACAAGTGGTGCAAAGATAAACGATGCAATCAGGTCTAATGTATTGTAACCAACTCCTGCACCTTCTTTAAATGCACAGAATGCACTCATTGCATTTGATGGAGCTGTAGGTAGGTTCCAAAATCCTAAAAATAGTATGGATCCAAGTGTTAGTAAAAGCATCGGTGTTAATACAAGTCCTAAGATCTCAATAATTTTTTGTTTTCTTACAACAAAAGCAAATACTAAAATACTTGCAATAATGCTAAACCACATTAAAGAAATATCTGGAAAATAAGGAGCTACTGTCGAATGAGACAAAGTAAAAAGTCTTGGTATCGAACCGATAGGACCTAAAATTAATTGTATGACCAATAGTAAAATAAAACCTGGCACTTTTCCAAGGCGGTTAAAAAAAGCTCTATAGTTGCCGTGAAATAACAACATAGAAACCAAACCTAGAAGCGGTAAAGAAACCCCCGTAACAAGTAACCCCAGCATGGAGAATACGCTTTTATCTCCTGTAGCTCCGCCTAGAATAAGAGGCCAAATCAGATCACCAGCTCCAAAAAACATTGAGAATAGAGCCAGGCCTGCGGCAATGACGCTGGATTGTTTAGTTGGTTTCATACCTTTCCTTTTAAAATTTAATTTTATTCCGCAAATAATCTTAATAATTCTAAAGCGAAAACCTTTTTAAAGCCATTGAATTAAACATTTCTTATGAGTTACACTTCGCTAGTTTTACAGGTATGTGACTATCATGTTTGAAGAAATTGGCAATGACCCTTTTCCAAAAAAAGAAGAAAAAATTCTTGAATTTTGGGAAAAGCAGCAAATATTTAAAAAAAGTTTATCAAATCGTAAAAGCTCTCCATTTTTTGCTTTTTACGATGGTCCTCCTTTTGCTACTGGATTACCTCATTATGGGCACCTGCTAGCTGGAACGATTAAAGACGTCGTCCCACGTTACAAAACAATGAAAGGGTATTTGGTGCCTCGTCGTTTTGGATGGGACTGTCATGGTCTTCCAGTTGAACATGAAGTTGAAAAACAACATGGATTATCAGGTGCTAAATCAATTGAAGATTGGGGTATTGCTAAATTCAACGAAACATGCCGCAGCATTGTGCTGCGTTACACTGAAGAGTGGAAAAAAACAGTCACTCGCATGGGCCGTTGGGTCGATTTCGAATTGACATACAAAACCATGGATAAACCATTCATGGAGTCTGTTTGGTGGATCTTTTCTCAGCTTTGGGAAAAAAATCTTGTCTATCTCGGTCATAAAGTGATGCCATATTCTGCAAAACTTGGCACACCTTTATCAAATTTTGAAGCTGGCGAAAATTATAAAGACGTCGATGATCCAGCTTTAACTGTTTCGTTTAAACTTAAAGATACAAATGCGTCACTTCTAATTTGGACAACAACTCCTTGGACTTTAATTTCTAACTTAGCCATCGCTGTTGGACCAACAATTCAATATGTACGCGTTCGTCGTAAGCAAGATAATGAAGAATTTATTCTTGCAAAAGAGCGCTTGAGCGCTACTTTTGCAGAAGAAGATATAGACGTCATTCAAGAAATGACAGGTCTTGATTTGAAAGGAATGCACTACGTGCCTGCTTTCGATTATTTCAAAGACCATGAAAACGCTTTTCAAGTAATCGCCGATGATTTTGTCACAATAGAAGATGGTACAGGGCTTGTTCACTGCGCTCCAGCTTTTGGTGAATCTGACTTTTTTGCCTGTCAAAAAGCAAAAATCTCTTTAGTGTGCCCAGTTGATGATAACGGGCGTTTTACACAAGAAATCCCAGAGTACACTGGTCAATTCGTCAAAGATGCCGATAAAGACATCGCTCAGCGTTTGAAAAAAGCGGGTAAGCTTTTCAAACAAGCTACGATTCGTCACCGCTATCCTTTTTGCTATAGATCTGATACTCCTTTAATCTATAAAGCCGTAGAAACTTGGTTTGTTGCTGTTGAAAAAATTAAAGATCAATTGATTGCTGCTAATCAAAAAGTCCATTGGATGCCAGACCATTTAAAGCAAGGACGCTTTGGAAATTGGCTAGCAGGAGCAAGGGACTGGGCCATTAGTCGTAATCGCTATTGGGGAACACCTATTCCTTTGTGGATCGGCCAAAACGGTGATCGCAAAGTTATTTCCAATATCGCAGAACTCGAAAAGTTAACCGGTAAAAAAATTGACGATATCCATCGTCATTTTATTGACGATTTAACATTTGAGTTTGAGGGTCAAACTTATAAACGCATTACAGAAGTGTTTGACTGTTGGTTTGAATCAGGATCGATGCCTTATGCGCAAAACCATTATCCTTTTGAAAATGCCAATATGGCATTTCCTGCAGACTTTATTGCAGAAGGTATCGATCAAACTCGTGGTTGGTTTTATACGTTAATGGTGATATCCACTGCGCTGAAAAATGAACCAGCTTTTAAAAACGTCATTGTCAACGGCATTATTTTAGCTGAAGATGGCGCTAAGATGTCAAAGCGTTTAAAGAACTATCCAGAACCTGAAATTGTCATTAATAAATACGGCTCTGATGCTATCCGCTTATTTTTATTAAATAGCCCAGCTGTCAAAGCAGAGGACTTGCGTTTTTCAGAGCGTGGTGTTGAGCTTGTTATGCGCCAAGCTTTAATTCCTTTGTGGAATGCTTATAGCTTTTTTATTACATATGCTCGTATTTACAACTGGACGCCAAAATCATCTTTAACAAAACCAAAAGCTGTCATTGATCAATGGATGTTGTCGAGGTTGCAACAATTGATACTTGATGTTGAAAAGGGTATGGATAACTACGATCTATCTGCAGCTGTTGGTCCGTTTGTTGCCTTTATAGATCAGTTGACAAATTGGTACATTCGATTGAGTAGACCAAGATTTTGGTCTGATATTGAGTCTCAAGATCGTCAAGAGGCATTTGAAACACTTTATTATGTGTTGTTGACACTATCACAGGTAACAGCACCATTTATTCCTTTTTTAAGTGAAACGCTTTATCAAAATCTGCGTGCACAAAACATGCCAGAATCTGTTCATCTTTGCGATTATCCAAAAGCTGATAATGGCTTGCTTGATGCTCATTTGGAAAAAGTCATGGGCATGGTTCAAGAGTCTGTAAGTCTTGGCCATATGCTTAGAAAAGAAAACCGTTTAAAGGTGCGTCAGCCATTGCAACGTTGCTTTATTATATCATCTTCACAATCTGATTTGGATGCGATTAAAGAGCATCAGGATTTGATTTTAGATGAGCTTAACGTCAAAGCTGTTGAATTGCATAATGATGAAAGTCAATTTGTTTCTTATGTTGCCAAAGCCAACTTCCGTGTTTTAGGTAAAAAAGTGGGCAAGTGGATGCCACAAGTGCAAAAAGCAATTCAAGCTCTGCAAAAAGACGATTTGCAAAAACTAAGTTCTGGTGCATCGATTGATATCAAAGTTGATACTGAAACATTTTCTATTAATTCAGATGATGTGCAAGTCGAGCGCCAAGTCAAAGAAGGTGTCATTGCAGCACACTCTAATGCCTGCGGCATCACAATTGCGCTTGATACTGTATTGACTCAAGATCTCATTGTTGAGGGATTAGCTCGAGAGCTCAAAAACAAAATCAATACAATGCGTCGAGAAATGGGACTTGCTGTTACAGACCGTATTCGTATTCATTTACAGGCATCAGATAAAGTGATAGAGGCTTATAAACACCATCAGAAATTTATCGACAGCGAAGTTTTAGCTGTCGAGGTAATTCTTGGACCTTGTGATGGTGTTGTATTGGACCTCAATGGTGAAGAGGCCCGAATGACTATCGAAATCGCTTCTGTTGTTTAGCTTTCCAGATTGTCCAAAGCGCTGCTACAATTAATGCAAAAATGCCTAGCAGGGCTTTGGGTAATGTAAATAAGGGATAATCTGGTTGTAATGGCAGACCCCAACGCGGTCCTGGCGGCCACATTAAAACCCATGGAGAGCCTTCTAAATTCTCTTCTGGAATGAGTCCAAATTCTCGACTATCAGCACTCATTGAATAGTTATCACCAAGTCCTAAATACATTTTCTGAGGAATTTTAAATCCAAAAGTTTTAACAAATTCTGGATCAACAACCCCATTTTTAAGAGGCGCTCCTTTGTCTACAAAAGCAATATAAGTGGGAGTTGTTTTTGATTGTTTGTCCAGTTCATTGGCAATAAATTGGGTTAATATTGGGTCGTTAGCTTGAAATATAGGGTAGCCCATTACGAAAAGCGCACCATCTTGAAAATAAGCAAAACGGTTTGGATAAGGCCCTGTCGCTTGGGCATTGGGTCCATAATAAGTGTTAAACTCTATACCAAAGTTAACAAGCGTTTGAAGTTGCTCCACATTTTTTGGATAGATTGGATGACTTTTTTCAAGAGCTGTTAATATGCCCTGGAATCCAACTTTGTAAGCGATGCCATTATAAAATTCATAGCTACCATCTGGCACTCCAGGCATCTTGGGTGCATAGGGAGATGAAATAGTTCTTTGATAATTATAAAAATTGGCTTGTTCATCTTTGACAACAAATCTCGATGTGTACAATGCATTTTTTAAAGCGTCCAAATGCGTTTGTTGTAATGGTATATAGCTTGTTTCCGATGCCAACATCGGAAACAAGCGGTTAGATCCACCTTGATAGATTTGTGCTTGATTCAGTTGCGGTGTGTGATGAAGTTCTAAATAAGCGTTTGCTGGATCAAGGCCTTGAGGGGCTTGTTTGGCGTTTAGCATACGAATATTGGCGAAGTTATTGAATCCCCAAAAGTCACTATAGGTCACAATTTGATTATGAGGTTTTGTTGCAAGATAAGGTTTGTCTGAAATCCATTGGTTGTTGACACGTATTTCACCTTTAGGAACACCATAACTACCCATTTGTATACGACCCAGAGGCATATTCATTTGGTTAATTAAAAGTTCACCATTTTGTAAACCTTGTGTCACTTTTCCCTCAAAACGAATGAAGGGGATATGGTCTATTACAGATAATGTGGATGGGTTCATCCACTCGATGAATCCTTGGCCATCAGAATCTATGCCGTAGACTTTGCCGCCATAAAAATAAATGGTATCACCAGGTTTTGCAATGCAGCGTTTAACTAGTCGTTTATATCCTGGAAATAATCCAAAGTAAGTTGTTTTAGGGTCATCGACTTCCATGTTCTCTGCAGTAAATACGATGATATCACCGCGCTTAACAAGACTTGAATCAAAATAGAATTGACCAGGTGTGAGTGGGATATTAATACCAAAAGGCATTTTAGAAACAACAACGCGGTCTTGTTCTCTAAATGTGGGTCTCATCGATCCCGTTGGAATCTCCATCGGATCTAAATACATCTGCCTAAAAATTGTTGCAAAAACTAAGGCGAAAGCGATGGCAAAAATAAATTCTGTAATTTGCTGAAAAGCTGTTTTTTTTAACAGGGGTTTACTAACTTCTTGCAAATCTTGAGCTAGAAGTTTGGCTTCATCTTTTCTTTTTTCTTTAATGGATAGTTGTAAAGCGCGGATTTTTGTTTCAAGAAGCGCTCTATCGTGTGCAGACAACTTGCTATATCGCTTAATGAAATTATTTTTAATTTCTTTTAAGGTACGTTTAGGTGATGAGAAAAACATAGGTGTTATGACGAATTTAAATGTTAAATGCGTCTAGAATAATCGATTACGCAAGAAAGTGCAATTGACATTCTTGATTTAGGGCATACCCAATTTTTGAGGGGTCATTTTGGTGCCAGAATCAATCAGTCTCAATTTAGCCATACTGGCCGTGCCTTTAACATTGAGCCAAAACGGAAAGTAGTTTGGAACACCGGCTATATTATCTGGTAGGTAGATCTCAATTGATTTATTAGATAGTTCTGAACCATCGCTTGGCCATACCGCTTTGTAGGCGATAAATTTAGCGTCAAAAATTCTTTTGCCGTCGCGGTAAAGTGGCGGTTGCCAAATTTTGCGGCGATCCACACCGCCTGGAGTGGGATTGCCGATACGTCGGCGTTCTTTATTAGGAATTTCTTGATAATGAAGGTTGAGTAAAGTCGTAAAAATTTCTTGTTGGGGTTGAAAAAAGCCCTGTTTTGTCCATGAAAACACCTTGACTATAACACCATTGTTTAAATTTAAAGCATATGTGACCCAAGATGTATTTTTTGGGGCATTTTGATTCATCCATTGCTTAAAAGAGATATTGAGATCTTTAAATTGTGATTCAGGAACAGATATTTCATCAAGATAAAGCAAAGAGTTTTTTTTACTTTGGACAAGAAGTAATGTGTATTGCCGATTCTCGGCAATAACCACGTAATCTCCAATGTCTGCTTCTTTCAAGTTGTTTAGAAGTGATAAAGCGTCTGCTTGTGCATAGAAAAAAATAAAAAATAAAAGTAATGAAAATAGTTTCTTCATTTTTCAAACAAAGCTTAAGTAAAATCAAATACTAAAGAAATCGTCGTTTATTCAATAGAAAATTAATATTTAGGGTAGGGGTAGGGATTAAAAATTTGTACGGGATCGCGATTCCATTTTTTTAATATTGTAAAGTCTAAGCATGAGCATGGTATGGGCCATGGTAAGCAAGCATATCCAATGCGACGTGTTCTAAAATCATTGTAAAAGAAGTTTGACCAATAAGGTGTATTCATAGCCGATGCATAGAGTATGTTAATAAACTGATTAATCTGACCTTCGAAGTACGGCTCTCCAGTAAAAGATATATCTAAAACTGTCGTGTTTAATACTAAGTCTGCATTAGTTAAAGACGATATTTCTGTAACAAAGTAAGCACTTAAAACTGCATCATTTGGACCAGTTATGACTCTAAAAAAGTTAGGTGGAGTTCCAGCAGTTGGACCGACAGTGGGCGCAGAACTAAAATTAATGGATGCACCCGAATTTATCTCTAATCCTTGCTTAGTCATCATACTCGTTGGTCTTAAGATATAAGCCAATGGATGGGGTTGTAAAATAATAGATGGGCTATCAACACTAATATTACCCGATGCATTTAAATCACTCAGCGTTGCTGATGTTGTGGCATTAATTGTTAAGGCGCCAAGCGTTGAAAAGCTCTCTTGGTAACCCATTGTAAAATTGTTGCTGATAATCGTGATATCGTTACCAGTTGGACTACTAGCAATTGATGCCAAACTCGGATATGTTGTTCGACCAAGTGCTGCTAATGACACATCACCATTAGAACCAATAACTCCACTACCTGCTAAAGCGCCACCTTGGGCTGTAAGATCACCATTAAGCGCAAGTATTCCAATCGGTTGTTGATCACGAGTGCCAGATCCGCCTTGGACGAGGCCAGAACCTGGTTGTAATGTGATGGATCCGGCAGCACCACCATTTCCTGAGGTCAGGGCTGCTGACCCACTCGTAGTGATATTTTGAACTATGACAGAGCCGTTGTTAGAAGTTAAAAAAACATCACCCCCATCAAAGCCATTTCCAGCACTCGTTGCAGTTCCACCTTGGGTTGTCAAACTATTCACAAGCGTAATAGTTCCATCTGTTGTCGCTAAGAAATTGCCACCGGCTTGATCTGTAGTGCCCTGGATATTCACTGCTGCATTAATCGTTGTAACGCCAGTTCCAGAAATTTGATTGAAGTTTCTTATATTTAAAACACCATTAGTCACAAAATTTCTAGCGCTACCAATCGTTATACTTGTCAATGGAATCAAATTTGTGCCAACTATACCTTGTAATGTGATATTTCCAAGCGATGCTAATGTTAATGGCATCGCTCCTTCTATTGTATCATTAAACAAAATCGTTGTAGATGTCGTTCCTGTTGTATTGTTAGCGCTTAAAGCAGAAAGTGCAGATAGGCTGCCAACCTTGCCATTAAACAAAATTTGGCCTGAAGCAATGACACTTAGTGAAGATGCGTTAGAACTATCAACAGTACTGTTAAAGAAAACACCAGTTGTTCCAGTATCGGTAATTGTTGTATTAGTTGTGATGTCGACCGGTGTATTAAATATAAAAGTTCCGCCGACGGCGTTGAATATGGGAGCGTTGAGTATGGTTAATCCAACATTTGTCGCCCCTGTTGTTAAAGCTGATAATGGTTGAATTGCTCCTACAGAGCCATTAAAGCCGATGGTTCCAGAACCTGCTGTTACTAATAATGAATAGTTTTGATTAACTGTTGAGTTAACTGTAGAGTAAAAAGTGATATTTTGATTGTTAGTGCTTGTTGTGACGACTGTATTTCCAAGCAATGTATTAGTCGTTGCTGTCGTATTATTTCCAAAAATTAAAGCTGTAGGTGACGTAATCGTTGTCAGAGTTGTTGGATTACCAAAAGCTGTGGACCCAGGAAGTAGTGTTGGTACAGTTGCATTAAGAATTGTTGTATTACGAGTTAATGCAACCAGACCCGCCGTTGGTGATTGAACAATTCCTGTAACTGTTGTCAGTGTCGAAAACGTTGTTGAGCCAGCTGAGTTGATTAGTATGGCAGGTACTGTCACCGTATTTGTACCAATTGGTGTTACACCACCGATGGTACTAAAAAATGTCGCGTTACCGGTTGTATTCAGTATCAGATTACGGCCTCCATCAATAGTGCCATAATCCGTTAATGTTGTGCCAGTTGTAAGTGTAATGTCGTTTGTTGATAATGTTATGGCAGAACCAGTAAGTGCTGAACCATTTTGAATCGTTAATGACGTGCCAGCCGTTAAATTACTTGATAATGTGATATTTCCGCTTGAACCAAATAAAATACTTCCTGCTGCATTGATTGCGCTAGATACTGTTGCAGCACCAGAATTATTAATTGTTACGTTTCCTGCATTAGTAGTTGTAATTGGATTGGAAACTGTAATTGTTGTCCCGGTTAATGAGACATTTCCACCAATAGCTAACGCTGAACTCACTGTCACAGATCCTCCAGAATTAACTGTTAAACCCGAAACGTTTGTGAAAGTATTTGATAAAGATATATTTGCATTAGATGTCAATGACAGCGTATGAGCATTGCCAGTTATTGTGCCTCCCAAAGAAATACCAGTAGTACCTATCAAATTTGCATTATCATTAAGTGTTAAACCGTTATTTATAATGATTGTATTTGGCGTTAGTAATGTTCCATTCAATGAAATAGCTTCTGATCCATCATTAAATGTTCCAAAGCCATAAATGCCGTTGGTTGCATTGAAAGATACAGTGCCTCCAACACTTGCAAAGTTATTAGCAACGAAATAGCAGTTGTTATTGAATGTGATATTTGTTGCTGAACCGCCGACTTGCAATAAAGCTATAGGAACATTAACTGTTCCGACAGGTCCCCAAAAAACAGATGACGTATTAAGTATTAAATTACGCAAAGAGGTAATGTTAATCGCATTGATTGTAGATGTACCAAATGTAAATGTGCCGCCACCTGTAAACGTTAAATCCGTAGAACTAGTCCCTGAAATACTCCCATTAATTTGAGCAGTAGCAGACGAACTAAATGTTGTATTCTGCTGCAGCTGAATTGGGTGTATACTTGTATTAATAGAGGGTGAGGTGATTACAGCTCCTGATCCATAATTAATTAAATATGTTCCTGCATTAGTTGTTCCAGCTGTAAATGCAGTGGTAGCAGTCACTGGATTTGTGAATGTAGCAATTGTAATTGGGTCGATTGAGATGTTAGCCGCATTTAAGGCTGCAGAAAGTGTAATAATTTTTGCGACAACTGTAATTGTTGTCGCGGATAATGCAGAAGAAATCGTAACAGTACCAGATCCTTGCGTATTATTAATACCAAGTGTTCCAACGGCTGTTAACGATTGGTTCAGATTAAGAGACCCACCGACTATACTTAAATTGTGTGTAGCACCAGTCACAGCCATTTGAAATGTCAGAGTGCCAGTACCAGTATCTAATGTGGTATCATTTTGTAGCGTAACTGTACCACCAAAAGTCATGGGTGTATTTATTGTGTTGATGGTGCCACTCAAAGTTGCATTTTGACTGCTTGTTAGTACAAGTCCGGATGTAAACGTAATAGGATTTGCAACAGTTATTTGAACAGTGCCAGATGATCCTAGCTGAGCTTGTCCAATAGTATTTCCACCGACATTAAATATTGTAGGGTAGTTACCAGAAGGAGCTGTTAGGACGCCGATATTTACTGCACCAATCGTTAATCCACCTGTTTGTAAAATATTTAAGCCGCCCAAAGTTCCTGTAGCACTACCTAAGTTAATTGCTGCATTTCCCGAATTAATAATAAGATTGCCTTGTTGCCCATTAGTTGGTTGAAAATTCAACGCCGAGCTAACAGTGATTGCTCCATTATTTGTCAGTAAAGCTCCATTAGCGATGCTTGCAAGTGTTCCACCAGTAAATGTCAGTGTTGAAGATGGGTTTGTGTGTTGTACACTACCCAATGTAAAAACGTAATTCGGAGCAGTTCCTGTTCGACTGCCTAATGTAAATGTGCTTCCTAAACTTCCGTTATATGAAAAAGTCGACGAGTTAATTGTTAAAGTGTTAATGACATTGACATTGAAATTTGTCGAGAAAGAGCCAAGGGTTCCACCATTGGCAAAAGTAATTGTTCCAGCTGTTGATAAAGATGAATTTGCAGTCACTGTCCCTATCTGAACATTACTTGCAAAGTTTACATTCGAAATACCAGTCACAGTTAAACTCGATAAATCAGTGATAGCAGATACTATATTTAGACTGCTCAATACTCCAGTGTTAGTAACTGTCAATGTAGTACTTCCACCAGAAAAAGTGCCGTTAATAGTACTAATAACATTAGAGCCGGACGTGATATAAGAACTTGGCGTTATCACTGAGAAATTGTTAATTGGTATCGTTAAATTATTACCAGTAACAGTCAATGAAGACCCAAGACCCAAAGTACCTAGATTGGCTACATCTAAAGAAGAACATGTTACTGGAACTGGAAAGTAAGCAGTACTTTGTAATCCATTGATAAATTGTAATGTGCCGCATGTCACGACATTACTATTAGCTGGAATCGTTCCAAACTGAGACGCACTAACTGCATTATTTGTATTAATTATTAAAGTGGCGTTACCAAGACTTAAGTTTTGTACTTGTATTGAATCAGTGCTACCTGGCACTTGAAAGTGATTACACTCTAAAGTAACAGTGGCACCATTGGTGCTGTTAGAATATGTAATAGCTTGTAATGTTAACGTATCACCACAACCAAACGATAGTGATTGAGTACCTGTCATATTTATATCAGTCGTTGCCGTAATGGTGTTGTTAGCATTAATGATAACAGGGTTTGCAACACTTGAAACAATAGCACTGGCATTGACTGAAACAGTTCCTGATCCACCATAATTAGTTGGTGGAGTTGTCGTCCCACCACTAGCTACTATATTAACAACATCAGGATCAAGTAACCATTTACCATCGCGACCATTTGGTGCATGGGTGTTTACAAATCCTTCTGGAATCGATAAATCTCTTTTAGACGAGGTCTCTACAAAACCGCCGTTACCACCGTTGAGTCCACCTTGTGCTGAAACATTTCCTGCAAATTCAGTATAAGTCTCTGACCACATGATGACTTTACCACCATTTCCAGAATCTGTAGCATCAGCTTCTATGATACTATTGGCATCGATGTAAGTCCTTTGAGCATTATCAACAATACCTTTACCTAGATAGTCTCCACCAATAAGTATCTCACCACCACCTGCTGGGCCATTTGCTGATAATGTACCACCGCGTAATCCGACTTGATCACCTAAAAGATGGATTGTTCCCCCTTTTTCACCAGTTGAATCTGTCGATGTGTCAATAGTTCCTGTAATGTGGGTAATACTATTAGATTCAGCAACGACTTTTTTAGCTTTGATTGTTCCTGAATGGCGTATTGCTAAACCATAGATGTCACCAGCTCTTAAGAAAACAGACCCTTCTTCAGACTCTATCGTTCCACTGTTTTCGACAAAGGAGGGGTTGTCGACATGAATTGCACTATTGACAGATAGGCTTGATTTTTCATGATCAATTACAGCTTCATCTGATGCAATAAGAGCAATAGCTCCTCCTTGCGTCCAAATATTGCCACGGTTGATGACTTGCTTGCCGAGTAGATAAACAAGATCTGCCTTTATCGATCCTTCGTTGATCACATTACCGCTTAATCCCGAAAACGAGTCGATACCATTTATGAAGTCGGTTTGATCAAGATGACCTGCTGCTGCAAACAAACTACCGACATTAACAATGGCGGTTTTACCAAAAAAGATACCAGCATGATTGAGTAAATAAACTTTTCCATTAGCAAAGAGTTTTCCATCAATTTGAGAACTCTGTCCATTGAGTACTTTATTGTAAACGCGAGCATCAATAGAGGGTTGAACAAATTGAACAGTTTCATGAGAGGCAATATTGAATTGATCGTAATGGATGATACATCGATCGCTAGCTGTAATAGTTGTTAAGGCTCCATCACGTGCAATATGTGCTTGCCCATTTTGAACGGATTCTCCCGTGACATCGCTCCACAATGTGGAACTTAATCCTGTAATGGCAAGGGCCAATAAATGGACAAATTTACTTTTATAAAGCATTGTTATTTACCTATAGCCATTAAAACATCAAGGTGGCGCTGAAATAAAAGCGACCCGTCCCTGCTTTATTTTGTTCTACAGTGAGTAAAGCAATGCCCGCATCAGCTCTTAATCGTATATTTTTACGGTACATCACTTCTAAACCACCACCAACACCAGCTAATGTGTAATCAACTTCATAAGTTTCGTGTCTTGTATAAATCGCGCGGCCAGCATCAAAAAATCCGCGTAGCATAAAGTCCCAAGGCCGTACATAAGGATGGGGACATTCAACAGTTGGAACGCAGCACGATTTTGGAAAATGGTATCGGTATTCGAGCTGGCCGAAAAATACTGTATCGCCAACAGTTACCGATTGATCGTAACCACGAACGGAATAGAGACCTCCAAGAATACCTTCTTTTTGAGGAATCAAACGATTTCCAAAAGCATATTGTCCACTAAACAACAAAGCAAATTCGTGATTGTGATCGAATAATTTAGGGTTTAAATAAGCAGTCCCATTAAAGCTGGCCTCTAACAAAGACCAGTTTACAGAAGGATTAATGCGTCCTAGATTTGCTAAATCATTAGCGTTTGTATGAGCGACACCACTAAAGTTTTTTTCGTAACTGATGGCCGATTGAATGGAGTAGCTGTCTCCACATTTTTCAAGAACAAGACCTACAGTCGGTAAGAAAAAGTTTTCTGTAGTGTATGTTGTGAATAAATTATTCAAAGCGCTTACTCTAAACCAATAAACGCCCAGCGTTGTATCAATAAACAAATTACGATGTTGATAAACATTAACAATGACAGAGGGGCCAAAACGATCTTGAGTCGTGTCGAAATTGACCTGTAGATCTTGCGAATACAAAGCAAAAGTACTGCGCATCCCATCAACGCGGATACGCGTTCTAGGTACACCCCAAACTGGCGCTTCGTAATAACCCATTAAAGAGTGCATTGCTTTGAAATGCGCTGTAGCATACTCAATGGAAAAAGTATCGTCGTGTCTTGTCAATTGATAATCGACAAAACCAAAGCGATCAATCCAATGGCCTGTCGCCTCTGATCCTGTATTGGAAATATTGGCATAAACAAACCATGGTTTATCTTCTGCGATCACTAAATTGACATCGATACCACCATCTGGTGTAACACCTGTAATTTCGGCATTAATCCGTCGTCCTGGATAGCGATTAATGCGGTAAAGATAGTCAGATACTAAATCACAATTAAATAAAGAACCTCCATCGATCGAACAGCCATCATAAGCTAGATGTAAAGGAAAGTTTTCTATTAAACTGCTGTATTTAGATAGGTTGATACCATCTTCACATTTATTGACTGTATTAAGTGCAACTGTTTGTATGTGACTTAAATAACCTGTATAAATAACAAATGTCAGTTCTTTATCATTAGTTCTAAGATCATCGCCCTTAGAATCAATTTGAGTGGGATCAACCTCAACGCTAATGCCAATTAATCCAAGGTCATTGAAATATGCGACAATTTGTTGAGCCATTTCAACTAAAGCATCGCTTCTATACCATCTTTTAAATTGTCCAACTTGTCCAAGAGTAATACAATCTGATTTTTCACCTTTTTTGGGACCTGTAAAACCACGGTATTCTTTATGAAGTCGTATTAATATATCGGGTAGCTCGTTGGCATATTCAGGAGATATCGGTTGAGCAAACCGATAATTAAGCCCATCAATTTGATACCAATACTTACTCGTTATAAAGTTTGTATTTGCAGATCCTTTTAATGAAGGTCCTGTGCTGTGTTGAACGGTTGCATTTTGCGTAATGATTTGCGATAAGGGGTAAACGCGATTTACTGGTTCTTTTTTAAAGGCATTTATTCGGACGTGATCCAATGGCGCGTATCGGGTTTTATTAGATAACTTAAAAGGGGGTGAGTAAGAACTAATCCAAAGTAAATCAGTTGATGCTTCTAAGTTTTTAGGCTTTGCAGGCTTAATTGTGGCATAAGCAAAAACGTTTGATGAGTTTGTCTGTAAAAAAGGCGGTGTGCATGTTAGTTTATATGTAGGTAGAAAATCAAATAAAGGCTTCCTCGACTCCTTTTTCCAAAAGGACGGAGGTAGTGTTAGTGATTCTAATGTCCTAATGTTTGTAGCTGCTTGTAAATGGCATGTTGATAGTAATGTATGTAATACGAATGCACATAATAAAAGGGGTAGAACCAAAAATATCAGTCGCAATCGCATTTAATAACCAGATTAAGAGGCCAGTAACGCTCTTTTTCTGCACTTATACTAAAAATTTTTTAAAATGTATTTAAAAAATTAATCAAAGATTTATGGGGGACGGGAACTGGAAATAGAACAAAATGTGTTCGAAGAACTGGTTTGATTTTTCCTTATTATAAAGTGTGGGATTTTTAATTATACCCTCAAGCCAAGATTGCCAATTTTTACAAATTTGACTCACTTCCATAAATCCATAAAGACCAGCGCTTCCAGCTATTTTATGCACGTCTTTCAATAATTGATTCAAATCTCCGTTAACTATGTCATTATTTAACTTTTCTAACTTTTCGCCTATAGAATTAATGTAGTTTTTTTGCGCAGCAAATAAAACTTCATTAGCAGGTGCAGTTAGTTGCGTTTTAGTAAAATATTGGAAGAAATAGTTGATATGATCGGTATTGAAAGGTTGGGGTAAAATTAATATGCCTTTGAACCGATAATTGTTGTAGTTTTCAAGACTTAAAGTCTTAAGAGAAATTGCAATGGGAGTATTTTGAAAAAAAGATTTTTTACGGATCTCGTTAAGTTGATTTTTAGATTCACTTGATAACAAAACCGCTGCTGAAAAAGGTGTAGTCTGTGAGCACTCATCAATATTTTCAATAGTCAAAATAGATAATGAAGAATCAAGTCCATTAATTGGATTTTCAGAGATGATTAAAAAGTCGAAACTGGCCATAAAGCTCACAATGAAAAATATTGACATTTGTCTTAAAGATCTTTAGACAAAGAGCATGATTAAACAGCAAAAATATTTTTTCTACATTTTTCTTTTTTTTGCGACAACACTCTTTGGATCGCCAAAGCCTAATGCTTTGCTTGTACAATCTGAAAATCCACTAATCGAAGAAATCGAGTGCCAAATTGACAAGCTTTGTGAAGAGGTTAGATTCTTAAGAATGCGAGCGCGCATTGATCGTCGTCATGCGTATCGTATGCTATTCACTAATTTAACGGATTATAAATTCTTGATTTATGAAGCTGAGAGGCGTGAGTGTGAGGCAGATCTTTTACAAGAAGAAATTGATGATTTAAGACAGCAGTTTTTGATCAATTAGATATTATCAAAATATCTTTCTCTACCCATTACTTGATTTAATGGAGTTGATCGCCTAATTTACTTTTCACTATTCAATACCTTAGAGGAAATATGGAAGGAACACCTAATCTGCTATATCCTGATTTACATTACACGTATTCAACTCCTAGTGCGCCACCGGTTTATCAAGTTAATTCATCAATTCCTGTATATCAAAAATTATCAACACCTAGTTCTAATTCAACTGCAAAGACTATTGAAATTGGAAAAGATTGGCACGACAATCATTCAATACGGGTGCCAGATGTTAAATTTTACCAAAAAAAACGTATTGGTCATATTATCGGCGGCGTTGGTTTAGCAGGGGGATTCATCGGTGGTGGGTCCTTGATTATTGCGGGTGTTACTGGATCTTTTGTCTTCGGAGCGATTGGTGTCGTCGGTGCCATTTGCCTTGTAGCCGGTATTTATTTTTTAGCAAAACGCTACAACCAAGATCCAGCTATATTAATAGAAAAACGCAATTTTGCATGTAACAAACCCTTTGACGTTTTTTTAGGTCATAACAGACGCGAATCAGTAGTTCACCCCGTGAAAAGTCTATTTGCTTACATGACACCATTCGAAATTCGTTATAAATTACAATCAGCATTAGTCGAGTGTTCTCTTTGTGATTTTTTTAATCTAGGTTATGAAACCATCGTTCAAGAATTTTCTGGAAAGTCAAAATATAAACTATTTGATGATCAGGAAAAAATGTATCTAGAGCAGTGGGTATTAGACAATAAAATGCAGCAACAGCAAACGGCTCGTCAAATTTTTGATTTTTACCAATCAGATATAACCATCTTAAAAGATAAAGCTAACTCAAAATTAAGTAATTTAATTCTAGACTATAACAATAGACGCAAAGAGGTCCAACTTGATTATGAGGTCCAACCTGCGGTTTTACTTAATAAGATGAATAAAGCTGCGTGTTTGATTGGAGCAGAGCTAAATGCAAATAGCGATTCGAATTACTACGTAAAAAAACAAATTGATCGCGCATTATATAGTGCCAAAGCATCAGGTGAATTAGCTATTACTAATGTAAAACAAGCTAAAAAAGCGGCTTTATATTCTCTTGATGAACAAGAAAGAGAAGAAGAGAAACAAATAAAGACAGAACTTTCAAATGACTTGGAAAATCGTAAATATTATTTTAAACAATCTATTAGACCGTTCGAATTTAATTATGAGTTTTGCATGAAAGAGTTATTCAACAATATTAATTCATCTAATATACCCAGAAACTTAGTTAATTAGCATATTATAGTTAGTTTGTTTTAGTTGTATAATATTAATG
>JAEMRK010000087.1 GCA_016463375.1 Parachlamydiales bacterium
CAATAGCATTAAGAGTTTGTTAAAAAGACTTAAGATTTAAATAATTTCTATAATAAAAAAGCCCTGCAATTTTAATTGCAGGGCTTTTTATTTAATATACTGTAAAAATTAATTTTAGCTTTTTTCTACAGCAACTTGCATCTTAGGAGCTGATTCAGCAGAAACAGCTAGCAATTCTTTTTCAGCAGACAATTTGTTAAACTGACGACCGAGTGAACGTGATGCGACAATCCATGCACCAATGATTAAAAATAGAATCACTGCAATGTAAGGAGTCATAGCGCCAATGCTACCTAGACCGACAATCAAACCTTGTTGTATCAATGAACCGCCAGATTTACCTAAGCGAGCACCGACAACGTCAATTGCGGCTTTGCCTTTAACTTTAGATTCAGGATCCAAGGGGATGTATGCCATCTCTTTGGTGGGATCAAACAATGAATATTTAGCAGATTTACTCATAATATTTTGAGCTGCACCAAACAATACTGCAAGCATTAATGGTGTTGTTCCAATCATAGCTATAAAGCCTTCTAGACTATCTCTAAAGATAACAAATCCAAAAAAGCCAATACCTGTTACTAATAAAACAACTGGTGTAACTAATGCTGCAAAAGTCCAGCCGAAACGACGGATTGCATTACCACCAATAAATAACATCATCAATACTGTGACAATACCAGTTGAGAATGAAAATTTGCCCATGAATGCGCTGTAATCATTTGCATCTGGATATTGAAGTTTAAGTTGGCTTTTCCATGTAACTTCAACTAGGTTAATGCAAATACCATAGGCGATGACTAATACTGCCAAACACATGATGTATTTGGATCTGGCTAAGAAAGCAAAGCTTTCTCCCAATGACATTTTTGGTTTGGATTTTTTTGGAGCTTTGATGTCAGCAGCATCGTAGAAACGAACATCTGTTAACACATACTTAGAAATCCAGTAATAAGTTAGCATCACAAGAACACCTGCAACAACTACCATGGACATTAAGTAATTTAAAGATATTTGCCATGCATCAGCACCAGCTGGTAGATGGCGACGGATATTTGAAGCAAAAATAATTGCAGGACCTGATACTAACAAAGCTAAATTAGCACCCAAACCAAATAGTGCGTAAAAACGTTTAGCTTCTTTAACACGTGTAATATCGTTAGCAAATCCCCAAAAAACTAGAGATAACATAACACTACCCCATAATTCTGCTAAGACGTAGAAAACGGCGTAAGTCCAATTTCTTAAAATTGCAATCATCCCAGCAAATCCTGCAGGAAGTGATGCTTGAAGTTTATCAGCAAAAACAGTTGGGTGTAAAATATCTTTCATTGGATAAAATACAAAAGCAAACAATCCGAAGAAAACTAGGAATGGTATGATTGTAGCAAAAAATAATGCTTGCTTACTGAGTATGTTACTCAATTTAGAATAGATAATCATAAAAGCAATAGCGGCAGGAACTACCATCCAGACTTTTATAAATGGAATTGCTTCAGCACCAGAACCAGGGGCAGTTACAATTAATGTATCTTTTGTGTCTCTTAATATCGTGTAGTTAAACGAAATGCAGAAGAACATCAAAAGCATCGGTAGCACTTTTTTTAGCTCGTAAGAGTGAATGGGCCAAAAAAAGGACCTCCATCTACCAAATGTTTGCGTAGAATCAGTTGACATATGTTTTCCTCAATTTCAATACCAAGTGGCTTTAAGCCAATAAATTTAATGAATTGGTTTCTTGGTACTCGTTAGTTAAATAGCTATTTAATCGAATGCAGTTGCTAGAGGCGATAATTTTTCTACAAACTTTCAAGCTTTTACCAATTTTATGAATAGTAAATCATAAAAAAAACAAGTGAATAAGCTATCGAGTTATTTTAAGAAAATCGTGTCGAGAATATACACTGCACAGTCTAATTTAGTTGCAATTGCTTTATCGTTATCAGTGAATTTGCAATATTTTGTTAAATCAAATGAGCGTCATTATACGGTTATTTATTTAGTGTGCAAGTGAAAACAGAATTGTGGTAGGCCTGAAAGGCCTACCACATTTAACTAAGAAGCTTTTTGAGCGATTGGTTCTTGGGCGAGCGCCTCTTTTACAGGTTCTGCCTGTAAAGCAGCGAAACGTTTGCTCAAAGCAAAGACTGCAAAAATCCAAACACCGATAACGGCAAAAAGGATAATGCCAACGTAAGGGATGATTGCAAACATAGAACCGAATGCAACTAAAAGACCTTGTTGAACTAATGAACCACCAGATTTGCCTAAGCGAGATCCGACGACATCAATTGCAGCTTTACCTTTAACTTTAGATTCTTGATCTAGAGGTATAAAGGCCATTTCTTTTGTTGGATCAAAGAAGGAGTACTTACTTGATTTGCTCAACATGTTTTGTGCAGCTCCAAAGATAACAGCTAACATTAGAGGGCTTGTGCCAAGGAAGGCTACAAGTCCTGTTAGGGAATCTTTAAATAGAACAAAAGAGAAGAAACAAACACCTGTTGATATTAATACAACTGGTGTGACCAAAGCACCTGCTCTCCACCCAAAACGGCGCAGAACGTTACTTCCTAAGAACAGCATCATAAAGATCGTTACAATACCTGTACATGTTGAGAACATACCCATAAAAGCACTGTAATCATTAGCATGAGGGAATTGTAATTTTAACTGACTTTTCCAAGTGACTTCAACTAGGTTAATACACATGTTAAAACCAATAACCAAAAGAGCAACTAAACCAATATAAGGAGAGCGCAATAAGAATGCGAAGCTCTCTTTCATTGACATTTGTGGTTTTGGTGGTTTTTTAGATGCACCTACATCAGTTGTTCTTAATCTACTGTCAGAATAAACAGTTCTTGTTGTCAGGTAGTAAAACAACATAATCAATAGACCTGAAACAAAGACCATAGACATGAGCCATTTTAATGATAGACCCCAAGGATCTGCATGTGTTGGCATTTGATCACGTAGTCTAGCAACGTATATCATAGTAGGGCCAGATACTAGTAAAGCAAAGTTGGCACCTAAACCAAATAATGGGTAGAAACGTTTAGCTTCTGGTACTGATGAAATATCATTAGCAAATCCCCAGAATGCTAAAGAAAGCATTACAGCTCCCCATAGTTCTGCTACAACATAAAAAAGAGCAAAAGTCCAATTACGAAGAATTGCAACTAATCCTTTAAGACCTGCAGGAAAAACTGTTTCAAGATGGTCAGCAAAAGCTGTAGGATGTAATGCATCTCTAGATGGATAGAGGAAAAAAGCAAATATTACGTAGAATAGTAAAAACGGAGCTAATGTTGTATAAAACAGAGCTTGTTTACTTAATACGTTACTTAACTTTGAGTATATTAACATGAAAATTAAAGCGGCAGGAAATACAAGCCAGACTTTAATAAATGGAATAGCTTCGGCTCCAGAACCCGGTGCCGTAACGATCAGTGTATCTCTTGTATCTCTTAATATTGTGTAATTAAAACAAATACAAAAGAACATTAATAACAGGGGAACTACTTTCTTTAACTCATACGCATGTATAGGCCAAAAAATAGAACGCATTCTCCCGAAATCAGAATGTGTAGACATTTATACCTCTGGTAAAGATAAATATTTTAGCCAGGATATAAATTTAAAAGCAAGATCTGTTATTTAATAAACTATTAATTAACTATTTGTTTAGTAAATTAAAAAGCGGCTTATAATAAACTATTATAAAACCGCTTTTAAAAAGATAGTTGGGAATTATCTTCCCGCTGTCTGTAAATTAGCTGTTGTATATGGTGTAGCAGCATTTGGAGTATTGTGAGTATTCAAAATCTCTGCATATGCTTGCCAAAGTTCTGGATCAACGCGGCCTTCTTTAATAGTCTTTATTAATTCTCTTTTTAAAGTAGCTGGTGATTTCTTAGGGCTTAATTTAGCAACCATTTCTTTATCGCCTACTTGTCTAGCTAGATCAAGCATACGATCTAGATCGCCGCGAGTTAAAGTAATAACATCACGTTTTTTACGAGAGCCTCTAGCAGCACGAGGTTTTGGGCTTACACGACCTGGTTGTTCAGGATGTATGATAAACTTTTCTATCATTTCACCTAGTTCAGCAGGACTTTCTGTCTTCATTTTACGTAGAGTGAAATGGTGCATATATCCACCACCATGAGCTGGCAAAAACTTACATAGATCGTTTTCCTTCTTGCCACCAATTTTTTTTATGGCTTTATGGATCAATTGACCTAGTTCTTCGCTGCTTTTCATTTGTCCCTCTGCGTATTGTTGATTAGGATTCATAGGAACCTTCCTGTTTAGTGTGTAGTTGTGTTTTGAAATTGATGTAACTTTTAATAAGGGAATTTACCGGTGGTGTCTTTAATATCTGTTTCTATAACCCCTATCCTACGTAGATTTAAGTCTACTCGGCAGATTTAATATAATTCTCATCTTAATGATTTTTTTGCAAAACATTTTAAAAAAGTCCGTTTGCATTTTTGCAATTGGATCTTAATTCAGCAATATAATCAGATTAATATTCGCCACTTTAAACAATGAAAATGTTTTGCGCAATCTAAAATTTATCAAGATAACAAAATTTCAAACAAGTGATAACTGATTGTAATGCATTTTAAAAAAGGGTCTTGGCATCAATGTGAAACCTTTTTTTCTATTTTTTAAAAATCTTCATACT
>JAEMRK010000088.1:0-2902 GCA_016463375.1 Parachlamydiales bacterium
CATAATTAATTTTATTATAAACTACCTATTATTAGTCTTTTAAAAAATGTTAGCACCCTTCTCTAGTAATATAATTATTAATTAATTTTAGATGATTAAATCGATTATTATATAAAAAATTAGTTTGATAAATTAGAGTGAAATTTTCAGATAGAATTTAGATATTTGTATTATTAAGACTAAGTCTGTAATGAGTCTGAAAAAATCAAACTACAATACAGTATTTCGAAAGTTACAGTATTATAGTTATTTAAAATTTTGGCTTAAGAATAAGTTATACGTTTAAAATAGGGGCTTATTTTACAGTTTTTTCGTTTCAATTAAAGCATCATAATGATCTAATTTTTGTCCGGGCTGAGCTCTAGCATTATATTTCTTGAATTCTACTTCCTTTTTGATTAAGTAAATGTTATCCGATGGATAATCTGTGACTTGGGGAACTTTACTACCCGATTCCAATACAACAACAGGATGTTTAAAAATTTTACCCAAAAGAATTAAATGTTCTGCAGTAATAGGAAAATCTAAATCAGCAATTGCTGTAGTAAAAGCATCATATGTTCGTGGCATGCGCTCATCCCCATAATAGGCTTTTGCAAAAGCTTTAATAGAATCGTCTAAGGATTTAAAATCGACATCTTTAGTTTCTTTAAAACTTTCCATTCTATATTCAATGGCTATTCGATATCTTAACCATTTAGTTAAAGTGAAAACATCAGAATCATTAATGAGACCAGATTTTTTGACATTTTGAAAACTTTGAACTGCCATATTGCTTACAATATTATAACCATCAAGATCTTTTTGGACCATTAATGCATTTGAATTAACTCCAAGTTTTATTAGTTCATTCTGCTTCAATTCTTTTTCAAAATCTTCAGATGACATTTTATTGATTAATGCCATTAAAAATGCTGTAACAGCTGAGTTTGAATTATCTTCGATTTCTTGGTACTTTAAGTTCGAATTTATATTTTTAAGCTCAAGATTTTTAATCTTTGCTTCTTCTAATGTAATTGGCTGTTTAGTGCCTACGCCAATTGAGAAAGTAGTGTTTTTAGCTTCTAATGATTTTTTATTTTCGTCTGACTCAATATCTATTTCATCTGTATCAATTTCACCAGCACCTATAGAAACGTTAACCGGCATATCTTCATATTCTCCTTCCAGAACCTTTTCTGCCTCAGGAGTTTTTTCAGAAGATATTATTGATTCTTCAATTTCAGCTTTTCTCCCAGAAGATTGTAGTTTTGGAGCGCTGACCTTCTCTGTTAGTTTTTGTGCATCCATCAATGCAGCATAATGCTCTTTTTCTTCACTGTCACCTTTAGTTTTAATCATATATATGTTGTTGGGAGAATCAACTTGTGGCAAAGCAGCTTTTTCATTATCAAGGTCTATAACAACAACAGGATGTTTAAAAATTGATCCTAATTGTAATAAATGATCTGGAGTGATCGGATTGTTAAAATTAGTTATAGCATTAGCAAAGTTCGTGTTTGCATCTGGTTTATAACCGAGAGCTTTTGAAGCATATTCTTTATTAGCTTTGTCTGTAGAACTTAAGTCATTTACTGAAGCTTTGTTAGTACTTTGTTTTGCATATTCTATAACTAATCTATTTCGCAACCATATAGACAATGTGATAGCTGAATCTCGATTTAACAAACCATTTCTACGGACATTTTTAAAAGTAGTGATAGCTTTTTCCGAAATTTCTATAAAATCGGCAATATCATTTTTTGATAATCCTGTAAGGGGCGGTAGAATTTTATAATAATTTAATTCGTTTAAAAATTCTTCTGGGGTCATTTTATTAATCAAAGACAATAAGAATGAAACTACTGCAGAATTAGGTCCCTCATTAATTTCTTGGTACAACAACTGAGGAGCAAGTTCAGCTGATACAATGATTTTCGATAATTTGTTATTTGATTTCTTTGCGTCTTCTAATGCTATTTCTTTATAACCTTCATAAATATCAAATTGTATTGAAGATTCCTTAACAGTTGGCCCAAAAGAGAATTTTTTTTGTCTATCATTTGGTAGAGCTGAAAATGAGAATTGCGATCGTTCTGGCTGTTTCTGAAATGGTCTAGGCTGGGTAGTTTTAGATTCAACACCAGGCTTATCTGAAGTTGTGTCAATATCACCTACTTTTACAGAATCTTTAACTGGACCTTCTTGAACTTTTGGTTTTACTATAGAGTCATCGCCACGTTGAGCGTTTCTTTGTTCAATACGTCTCCTAGCCACTATACCTGGCTTTGGATCCCGATCATCCCATTTATATTCGTCTTCTTCCGTGTCATTTTTACTTAAAAATCCAGGCTCAAATTCTGAAGATTCTTCGATTGATTCTTTAGCTTTTTCTGTTTTTGATGTTTCAGTAGGTTGGGAAATCATATCTTCTTTAAATTCGGCTTTTTTTTCATTCTCATTTTTGGTTGTAGAAGTAATGAACTCTTCAACTGTTTCAAACTTTGGTTTTTTAGTTTCTGTTGAGTCTATTGATGGTGTTTCAACCATCTTTGGCTCAGCTTTAACACGGTCTTTTGGATTAGTATTATAGAACGTCTTGTTTCTTTGTTCTTTTTTATAACTCGAACTTAATTTTCTATTAATTGAGGCTGTTTCTTTTTTTTGTTCTTCAAGCGTAGAAGAATTGCCTGGAGTCAAATTAGGTGTAGACTTTTCATCTTTGACCGGTGCTGTCGGTATAGGTTCTGCAGATGATAAATCTTTAGATGTTTCATCCTTTTTTAATGCAGCCTTTGCATCCAGAGGAGTTGTTGCTGAATCTGGGACATCAAGTGATTCTGTTGATTTATTAACTCTCTTAAATTTTTCATTCATTTCATTTTGTATTTGATCTCTCTTTTTTCTTTTTTCATCTAAGGAC
>JAEMRK010000088.1:3002-4652 GCA_016463375.1 Parachlamydiales bacterium
CAGTAGTTGCACTTGAATCTTTCTTATTATTTGAACTATTTCCAAATGAACCAAAGAGGGATTTTACCCCACTAAAAAATGAATTTCCACTTTTAGGATTTTTAGGTGGTGGAGTTGATTCTACCTTAGTCTGTTCAATTTTTTTCTCAATTTTAGTTTCAGAATCTATGCTGCTAGCGGTAGGATTTTTTGGAGGAGTTGAAGACAACTCATCTGCGGGATTCTGTTTTATTTCTGATGCCCCTGTTTTAACATCATGTGGAAATAACTTACTCAAATCTTCTAAATCTTTATCTAAATCATCTAAATCTTTTGCCTCAACATCAGTTTCAGATGCAGATTCTAATATAGGCTTTGGTGATATTTGTGGATTTGATACAGGTTTATCTTCACTTATCGTAGTTGGCTCAATTTTTTTCTCAATTTTAGTTTCAGAATCTGTGCTGATAGCGCTAGGGTTGTTTAAAGGTTTTATTTCAGTACCGACGGCAGTTTTTATTGATGTTGCAGAATCATCTTTACCTGTTATTTTAGCCGGTTCAGTTTTTTTATCAGCTTCAGGTTTAGGATTTGTACGGGTCGCGCCTAAATTTGAAGGTTTTGTTATTATGATTGGTTTAGTTTTATTTTCACTTGTCGGTTCGGCCGGTGTTAGTTCCACATCTTTACTAGTTTTAGTCGTAGTATCTTCGCTAATTTCGCCTGTATGATCAGATTTTGGAGGTATAATTGGCTCTGATGCAGGTTTAACACCACTTGCTGATATAGCAGATTCTGTTTCAGTTTTTATTTCAGCTTCAGGTGTAGGTTTTGTACCGGTCACGCCTAAATCTGAAGATTTTAATGGTTTAGTTGGCTCTGATGCAGGTTTAACACCACGTGATGATGTAGCCGGTGCTGTTTCAGTTTTAGTTACAGGATCTTTACCCTTAGCTAGATCTGTAGAAGCACTCGGATTTTTTGGTACAGTCGGATTAATATCTGTTGCGGGCTTTGCACTATCGGTTTTTTTTCCTAAATCACTCTTTGAATTATCTGGTTTAGGATTGTAATTACCACCGAATCCAATAATCTTAAAAAAAACTTCTTGAACGTCACCATTCCATGCATTTGACTCAACAGAAACTTTTGAAGCAGGAGGATTTAGATATTCAAAATCAGTTTTGCGATTTTTATAAAAAGTAAGCTGACTTTCACTATCTTTAGGCAAATGAGGAGCTGTTTGAGCAGCAATAGCTTTTTCATAAACTTGAGAAACACCTAATAAAAAACGAGCTTTTTTTAATAATGTTTCTTTATCCTTCTTGTTACTAAACTTCACATCAGAATTAGTAACTGGGTACCAATAGTTAACTGTATTTCCATCAGTTTTGACTATTGCTTGCTTGAATCTCATTCCAGCAATGTCTAATCCCAATTTAGTCTTAAAATCTGACTTGATTGCTTCCAAATCAACATCATCTTTTCCAAGGCTTTTTTCAATATGAGCCAATTTATCGTTATAATCTTTAGGATTAATACCCATGATGGAGCCTATTATAATTAATTATTTCTTGTTATTTTAATTAATTTTTATTAAAAAGTAAATATAATTAAAATTTTAAATTTAATTAAAGCAGATTGACTTAATTATATAAGTATCTATTAATC
>JAEMRK010000089.1 GCA_016463375.1 Parachlamydiales bacterium
TGTAAAGTCAACATAAAAAATTATAATTTCTCACTTTCAATTTTAAAAGCTTCTTCGTAAGTTTCAATTAAAACAGTTTTTCCTTTGAAACTATTTAAAAAAGAGTTTTCTTCATCATAAACTGAATATCGGATTTTTCCATGTGTTAATATTATGAATGCTATATATGGTGGATCTACGGGATATTTAGTTCCGCCATTAACAATCTCCAAATCAATTGCTAAATTTATATTTTTATTAGTAAATGGATAATTATGTAAATAAGGTCTAATTTTTTCATTAGCATTAACTTTACGGATCAAATCTTCAGACCATTTTATGATTAAAGATCTTGCCTCTTCAATTTGAAGCTGTTTACACCCATTAAATCCATAACCTAATATTTCAACATCGTATGGCATGCTTCCGCCTGCAAGATCACAAGTCATATCGTAATTTTTAAGCATGTCTTTAGTGAACGAAGATGTTATTTCATCAACAAGTGGACCATAAATATCCACATTGTTTTCTATAGCCACAACGAATTGGGAGAACAAAGAAAAAGCTAGAACTATTCGTTTAAAAAATTTCATTTTAGACCTGTAAGAAAATTAAAAGATTTACTTATTGCTTTTTGATATCCAGGATTTTCATATGCATGGGATTCTATTGGATTTAGAAAGTTGGAATGTTGATGTAATATTTTTATGTTATAGCTTTTCTGTTGAAATGGATGAAATATTATATCTTTTAAGCGATGTGCATTTGCGATACACTGAGGTACGGGATCACTGCTATTCACAAAGTTATAAGCTGTTTTTGATTTCCCTTTTTCCATATATCTAGCGGCACCAACAGTTACACAATGTAACCTCTCTTTAACACTAGGGTCTAGAATATTATTTTTAAATGCTTCATAGGCAACTAATGTAGCTCGGCTATGCAAAATGGCAAATACATGTTTCCCAAGAGCAAGCTGTGTGTTAATAGCTTGTCCCCACTCTCTAGGCATTTGAGGAGCAAGACCTGCAGCTAAACTTAAATAATACACTGTATCAGAAACTAAATTTTCCATAGGATGTACTAAAACATCCACTTTATAATTACCTAATACATTTGTGGAAGTAATTCCAAAATTTATAGCCTCGTCTGGACCTGTAAATTGCCCATGAGCTGCTATTGCATACAAATTATCGGGTAAATCATATAATCCAAATGTGGTTACAAAGGGATTACCAGTATTTTGAATTTTAGTAAAAAAAGTTTTTTGTACGTTCATGGGAGTTCTTTCTACATTACAAAAAATACCATTGGCATATTCAAAATTTTGTTTAGTCTCTGATTTGTCCCAATAACCTGATACAACGTTGCATGTTTTTGTTTCAGGATTCCAGCGTGCAACATGTTTTATCCCGTCATAACCGCTCACTTCAAAATCACGTTGTATATCAAGGTTAGGTAATTGGAATAGGCCATACGCATCATTACGAGTTAAACAGCGATTTTGTACGTAAGCATAAAGGTTATATCCATCAATAAAACCTTCAGGATCTTGTGTAATCCACCGGCCTAAATTAGCATTGTAGAAGCGTCTTCCAAAATAAGTTAAACCTGATTCTTCATCGTAGCGTTTTGAAGAAAAACGCCAGGGATTTTCTAAAAAACTTTCTGACAATCGGATTTTTTGAGAATTATATATTTTTTCTTCGCCAAATGCTCCGTAGCGATAAAATTCTAAAATATTTCCTTGTTCATTTGACAGTGAAACAACACATCCACGATGGTCGTGTATTGGAAAATATACTTCTTGATCAAGCTCGATTAATAAGGCTGAACCGATTTCGCTACTATAGGTAGTTGAAAGTGTGCGCAGTTCAACAATTTTACCTGAGGTATCAACCGCACCAATTTCTTTAATATCATCGTAAATATAAAATAGTGATGATTGTGGTACCCAATTTGAATCTTCTTTTAGATAAGTATGTTTAGCAATGCGTCTATGAAAAGAGTCATATGTATAAGTTGCTTTTCTTACATCGTTTCTTATTATTTCGACTAGTCGATCAAGAGCATCATATACATAATGAATTTGGGTATCTTCATCGATTTCGGATATAAGATTACCACATAAATCGTACTTTAATGCTGATTTGCCAGCTTCAGTGTACTGATTTAAGTTATTCGTATGGTATTGTTGATTGTCGGCTGTTAAACGGTTATTTAATGAATCATAACTAATGTCATGGCTTGATAAACCATCTTCGTGTGTTAGTTGGTATAAGTCATCATAGCCATAGTTACAAGGTATGGTTCCTAAAGAGTCTGTCCAGCTTAAATGTACAATATTTCCACATGGATCAAATCCAATTTTATCTTCATTAAAATTTGGAGCTTGGATGCTTATTGCTCGATCAAGCAGGTCATAGCAGTACTCAATATTTCCGATCGGGGTTTTTAATTTTTTCACTTTCCCGGAAGCACTACGAAGTTCAAAATCAAACGACAAAACTTTACCGTTATTTTGTGTTCTTTGAACTTTAGAAAGGTTTAATGGTGAATAGATGTAATCTATTCGTGAATTATCTTGGAAAATTGTAGCTGTTTTACGATGGGTCCTATCGTAACAATAACTAATTTTGTAGCCGTGTCCTAAGGTTTCATTAACAAGTTCATTGTTGTTATAAGCTCTTATTGTAGTAATATTAGATTTGAAATCATGACTAGTAAGTACATTGCTATTACAATCGTAAGTGTAATCGTATTGTATAGCTTTAACGTTTTCATTCGAAGAAGACTCTAAAGTTTTAAGTCTTCCTTTCCCATCATATCTATGAAATAATATTACTCCATCTGGTTTGATTTTTTGATCAAGACGACCTGCTTCATCGTATTTGAATAAAGTTGTTTTAGCATCTGGTGTCCCATAAGCTAATATTTCTTTATCTTTGCGAGCTCCTGGACCATACTCGCTCTTGACAATATATTTTCTTAGAAAAACACCTTCACTGTAGATATCCTCTTCAAAATCTATCAAATTAAATGCAGCATCATAGAAAAAATTTTGTGTTTTTAAAATTTTTCCAACAGAAGATATCATTTGGAGGGTTATAGGTTTACCATATGAATTAAAAGTTGAGATTGTTTTTTGACCAAGTGGATCACAGCTAGTTGAAACTTTTGATATGCCTTGACCGTTTGTAAAATATTGATAATCATTGGTAGAAACGTTCCCAAGCGAATCAGTAATTTTAACTGGTTCGCACATGGTGTTAAATTCCATCCGAGTTATTGTTGTGCGATCAAAATCTAACAAATTTGTAGTTTCTAAGACGTTTCCCATTTCATCGTAAACATATGTAGTTTTTTTACATATATTACCGTGTGCATCTTCAGTGCGTTCTTCAGTAACTTGATTTAAAACGTTAAAAACTGTGACTTCAGTAAAAAATTCGTCTTGATTAGTCCCTGTCCAAAATTTTCTTTTGTTTTGTCTTTCTGAAGCATCATATGAAAATTCTGCACGACTTTTAGATGTATATTCAGTGACAAGACGGCCAGCTGCATCATATTCATAATTTGTGGTATTACCCATACCATCTGTTTTAGAGATGAGATGAAAAGTATTATAAACAAATGATGTAGTATCTAAAATCTCTCCTGAAGATGAAAGAGTTTTAATATATGTGATTCGACCTAAGAGGTCATAGGTCATGTATGAAGTAGATCCATTAGGGTCTGTCGATGAAGTTATTGAACCGTCAATATCATAGACAATTGTTTGTTTAGACCCATCTGGATTTTCTATACGAGTGGGTTTTCCGGTAACGGTATAATCGGTTTTGGTTACATAACCAGCTGCATCTTGAGCAGATGTCATGTAGCCAAAAATATTGTAGGATTTGTAAATTGTAGGATTTACACCATTAACAGGGGGAGCAATGGTTTTGATTATCCTTGAAAATGAATCGTACTCATTAGTAGTAACTGACCCAAATTGGTCTGTTGAGGAAATACAATTACCTAAATAATCATATGTATTTAAAGACGTGAATGTTTGATTTGGATGTATGACATCTTCTTTGATAACTCTATTTGAACAATCAAAAGACTTAACACATCTTATGTTTTGATTAGGGCCTTGTGATACAATTTCATTGTTATTAGCATCATACTCATGGGTTATGATATGGCCCAAAGGATTTACTTCTTTAATAAGCCTACATTTATGATCGTATTCATAGCTCGTAACTGTAAATAATTCATTATTAGAATTAAAAACGATTTCCTTAACTGGTTTAGCATTCTCATTGTACTCCGTTACTTTTTTCCCCATGCTTACTTCAAGTCCGTGAATATCTAAATATGTAAAGCTTTGCTCACAGGGTTTGCCAAAATGATTAAAAATTGTTCGAGCAATTTTCCTTTCTGATACATTTTCTAGATTATTTTTATCCCTATGACTCCCGTTATCGCTTATTTGACATATTGGTTGAGCACAGGCATCGTATTCATAAAATTCTCTTAAAATAAATTGAGAAGATGATTCATGACGCTGGTATTTTGCACTTATTAAGTTCGAATTAGGGTAATAATCGTATTCAGTAACTAATCCTTTAGAATCCGTAGTGGAAAGCAGTAAATTGTAAGGTTTACCTGTGTACGTATGTTTAAT
>JAEMRK010000034.1:0-12989 GCA_016463375.1 Parachlamydiales bacterium
CAAACTTTTAATGATAAAATGAGCGCTATGGAATTGTCAGATATAGTAACAGTTGTTGTCATTGTACCAGAAACTCACGCTGATATGTTAAGAGATGTTATTGCAGAGTCTGGTGGTGGTTGTGGTGAATATTATTCACATGGAAGTTTTTCTGTTAAAGGTATCAGTCGTTTTATGCCAAAAAAAGGATCTAATCCTTTTCTTGGACAAGAAGATGTATTGGAGACAGTATTAGAAGAGCGTATAGAAACTATTTGTACTACAGACAAATTAGAAGGACTCATTGATGCTATTAAAAAAGCACACCCCTACGAAGAGACTTCTATAGATATTTATCCAATATATAAACGCGCATGCAAAAGTAAAAATAATGATTAATGATGTCCAAAATACAGCACCTCCGTACTATGAACACGAAGTGACTTTCAATAATGTTAGAGATCAAGTTCAGTTGTCGGGTACTTTGACAGTGCCTAATTCAGGTGGGCCGCATCCTGTAGTCATTATTTTACATGGTTCGGGACCATTTGATCGTAATTGTACGGCATTTGGTCACCAGTTTTTTTTAGTATGGGCTCATTACTTGGCAGAAAAAGGCGTAGCGTCCCTTCGTTACGATAAACGGGGAGTTGCAAAATCTTCTGGAAATCTTAGTACTTCTACTATAGAAAATTTTGCAGAAGATGCTAAAGCGGGTGTAGACTTTCTAAAAAATCGTATGGATATTGATTCAAAACAGATTGGGTCAATCGGTCATAGTGAAGGGGGAGTCACAGCTGCACTGCTTGCCACCAAAACTCAAGATATCAGGTTCGTAGTTTCTTTAGCAGCGCCCTGCATTAAATGGGATGAACTCATTTTATCGCAGGAAGAAAAAATGCATATACACGATGGTGTTTCTGAAAAAACCAGAGATAACATCGTTAATTTTAGGAAAAGGGGATTTGAGATTCTCAGAAACACTGAGGATCCCTATCATGCAGCAGAACTTATTAACGATCTATATGAAAAAGCTTTAGCTGAAGATGAACTCACTGAAGTTGAGCGATATTACGGTCCATCAAGTCTACAAGCTGCTTTTTTTAGCTCACCAAATTTTCGTTACAATATCATCAATGATCCAGCAGACACATTTAAACAAGTCAAAGTGCCTATTTTAGCACTTAATGGTACAAATGACCTGGTTGTACCGGTCGATCCTAATTTAGTGCGTATTGAATCCACGTTAAAAGAAGCTCATCATCCAGATTATACAATCAAGGTCATGCCAAAGCTTAATCATTCCTTTCAGCCCTGTGTGACTGGTTTACAATCTGAGGTTGCAACGATTGTTGAGACAATAAATCCAGAAGTCTTTGACATGATTACAAATTGGATATTTAAGCACGTTAATTAAGTTCGTTATAAAGCTTTTTGAATGCTTTATAAACTTGGTTAACAGTAATGCAATATTTCCACAGCAAAAACCGCAATTTTTTGGTGATTACATACGGTGGAGCTATTACTCCAATTGAGGGCGACCATCCTGGTCGCCATATGTTAACTCGGTTAGAATAGGCAAATAGTGTCACTGTCGGTATTCCAACACAAGAAGCCATGTGACCAAGCCCTGAGTCATTACCAATCAAATATCCTGATTCATTAATAAAGCCTACAACGTCTTTTAGTGATGAAAATGTGTTAAGCTTAAAGCCCATCTTTTCAATTTCATGGTATAGAGGCTTTTCTTCGGGGCTAACTATAAAAGCAGGATCAAAACCATCTTTTTTAAGTTTATTTGCAAGCTTCACGTATTTTTTTTGAGGCCATGCTCTCTCAAGAGTTGCACTAGCCGGATGTATAATGACGCGTTTGGGGTATTTCTTATGTACATATGAATTTGGAACAATAATACCATTATTTTTAGTGACATCTTTTAAATGAAAATCAGTGTGACACATGTCGATAAGGTTATCGACTAAGGGCTTTGATTTATCGAGCTGCCACAAGCTAAAATGCTTAACATGTTTAAATTGGGCATCTTTTGGGATGGGATTGCTTTTAAGATGAATGAATCCGTTTTGAACGACAACTAAGTCATTTTTTAAGCAAATATCGAGCCATTCATTAGAATCTGGATAGCGCTCGATTATAAAGCTTGGAAACCACTCTCTTAAAGAGTAGATGGGGGTGCTATAAAGAGTTGTTACATAACCGTTATTTGCCAAATTTTGACATAGTGTTGCCATGACTAAACCATCACCAATTCCTGTAGATGGCATTACAGCAGCAGTGCTTGTTTTTACAATTGGATTCATCGACAATCAATCATTTATTTAAATAATTGATTATCTTTTAAGGCATTGAATTGATCAAGTTAAAATAAACTTAATAAGCGGGTTTAGAATCGATTATTGTATCCACAACAAATCCAATACCTCCACCAATCACTGCTCCTGCTAAACGATGAACTAATGGTCGTCCTTTAGCTGCTTTTAAACTTGCATCTGTAGCTTTTTTTCGTGCTAGGGCTAAAGTATCCACAGCTGCATTTTTTTCTAATTCAGCCTTAGCCAATTTTTCAGCTCCATTTTTAACAAGATCTTGAGATGGTTTAGTCGATTTTTTAAATTGCTCTAAATCAATTATGGTTTCTTCAACAAATTTAAATTTTTCTTGTGCAGCTGAAAACTCAAGATTTTTTTGTAATTCGACCAAGGATTTATAATTTTTTGCAGTGTTTTGTTTGGACTTAGCAGTGAGTTCAACAACTTTTTTAGCTCGCTCAGCTGCATTGTTTAATAAGTATTGTCCGACCGGATTACCAATGGATGCTCCAATATCCGCTCCAATAATTGCACCTTTATGGTCAGCCAGAAATTTATTGATATCATCAGGTAGTCCTGGGTTAACTTTCATTGAAATTGCTTTGGCAACTCTAACGTCATAACGAGCAACGTCTTGATTAACTCCATTAGATTCATTTTTATATTTTTGTACTTCATTTAAAAAGTCATGAGCAAAGGCAGCAATTTTTTCATGCGATTTTATGCCATAGTTTTTGATGTCTTCTGCAGAGCTAGTAAAACTACACATAATTGTATCATTTAAAAGTTCGGCTCTTAAGCTATTAATTTTACTGTACATTGCAGCGCGTTTGTCTTTTGGAAAGCCTTCTATTTTAGATTCAAGGATAGAAAGCCTTTTATCTAGGTCTTTTTTGATTTCGTCATAAAGCGGAGTTATTGAAGTATAATAATTCGAAATGGGTTTTGAAGTAATTTGCATCAATTTTCCTAATGTAATTATTTGTTGAAAATAACTTAAGACTTGTTAGAAGGCGATATTGCTAGACTAAGAATAAATTCTCAGTCTAGCAATAGTTTAATGTGCTTCGGTGTATTTAAAATTAAATCAGCAACAGCACCTACAGATACTCCGGCAGCAGTCCCTAAAACTTTAAGTAACTTTGATGGAGAAGCCGCTTTTGCCTGAGCTTTGATGAAATTAAGCTTTTCCAAGGCTTGTTTTTCAAAAACGCAAGAAACTTCATGATTTACAGATGATTCTCTAATTCTCTCATAACTATGTTCTGCAAACATTTCAGCATGTTTTTTTATACTTGATTGGGGATAAATGTCTTGAGCGGTGCTAGAAATTTTAGATAATTTAATGCTATTTTGAGTAATTGAATCTATTGCTATGTCAACAGCAGCAGCTGCAGCATCTTTAGTTGTTTTTGCTAATTTAAATTGTGCATTAGCTGATTTAACGTCTTCTTTCAGCACTCTAACGCCTAATTTTTCACCAGCTTTGTAACCTAAATACCCACCAGCTAATGCTCCAACATTATCATGAAGCAATTCTTTGGGAGTTAATGAAAAAGATGGGGAAGTAATTGAGGAATTTTCAATTTTGCGATCTAAATCATCAAATTGATTTGAAAGTCCTGAACAACTATCTTTATAACAAGCATTATTGACAAAAAAATCATTTTGAAGTTCGATTATCTTATCGTATGATTTATATTTATATCTGATTAATTCTTCAGCAGACGAATGCTCAGATCCAAGCTGAACAATATCTATGTAAACCTGACTTCTCATTTGGTTAACTTTATTTGTTAACAAAGAGCGTTGGCAAGGTGGTAATTCCTTAGCACGAGTTTCAAGACTATCTAATTGTTCTATAATACTCTCTTCAACTTTTTCAGGCGTAATCACGAATTCTTGAATAAATGGGACTTCACTGTAAAATTCGGGTATAGTAGACATGGATTCCTCACAAAAAATAGAGTTATTTAGTTTATTTAATAATGAATCAAAAGATGCATCATGAGTCGGTCTCGATTTAAAAATAAAAAAATTGAGGAGTGAGCGAAGAGTTTTCTACTTTTTGCTTAAATTCTTCTGCATGTTTTTTTATTTCTGAATCTTTTTTAAAAGTTTTGACTTGGTTCGAGATTGTTTGTTCTAATGAATTAATCTTTTCGACAGTTTTTAAGGAAAATTCTACTGCTTTGCCGATAGTACATGGACAGGTTTGAAATTTAGAAATGTCCCTGTATAATTCCATCCTCAAATCATTGACCTTATGTGTTAAAATTGATCTTTGATCAGGAGTTAAATCTTTAAATCCACGGCCTAGTTCATTTAATCTAGAATTGACTTTTTCAACGATTTCGGGAGGTAAAAGAGCTTGTAATCTTTCTAGTTCATTTGGATGTTTATAGTCAGTGTTGATAGACATACTCGTTCCTCTAGTGGTTATGTAATTCAGATCATAATTTATTGTTCTTTAGCAAAAGTATATGCGCTTGAAGATATTTTAAATCCTAATTTAAAACCGTCAGGAATTGTTTCAGCTGCGAAAGCTATATTGGAGCCTGCAAGTAAATAATTTGCCCCATAGGATACAGCAGCACTTACTGCAATTGAAATACCAACTTTTAATAATCCAGATAGTGCTCCGCACCATCCTGCCTCACTGTTTTTTTTAGCTTCTGCTAGTGCACAAATATCTCGATCAAGTTGTTTTGCGCTTAGTTCGGCAGAACTAACTCGATGTGTTGTATTGGCTATCTCCTGGTCCATTTGTGCTAAAGTATGACCCAATCCTTCTATTTCTCTATTAAGACTATCAATTTTTATACTCAAAGCATCAAAAGCTCTTTGTTCAGCGGATGCTTGATTAGTAAAACTATCATCTAAATTTTCAAGCAAACCATTAAGATGATTTTGTTGATCGTTGAAAATAGCTTCCATGTGTTCTTGGAGTCTGAGATCTGTTGCATTGAGCTGTTCAAAAAAAGTACTAACAGATGCGCTAACTTGTTCTCCAATTGATGGTTGATAACCAGCTCGTTTTTCCAGCCAATCAATAGCTGCAATTATTGGGAGATGAAGTTCGAAAGTGACATCTTCTGGTGCTAGGTCTAAAAGTTCTTCAGTATAGACTAGGTTATCACTACCAATAAAAGTCTGTTTGGTCATGATTTTTTTAGTAACTGTGTGTTTCAAACAACATTTTAAAAGCTCTACAGCATCAGTAACGCACTGTTGTTCATCAACTAGACCAAATTCATTAGCATGTCTCATGGATTTAAGAAAACGATTATGCCATATTTCAAGGGCTTTAGTCTCATCGTCCAAACACTCAAAGTCATCAATAACACCTTTTAGTATTGTAAGTTCTGCTTCATTAGCATGTCCCATGGATTTAAGAAAACGATTATGCCTTATTTCAAGGGCTTTAGTCTTATCGTCCAAACTCTTAAAGTCATCAATAACACCTTTTAGTAATGCAAGTTCTGCATTGATTTGTGTTCTTAAAATAGAATCGGCAGGTCTTAGGTTTTCAGTATAAAATTGTGGGTAGGTGCAATTGGGTTGTATGCTCATGAGAATTTTCCATCTAAAAAGTTTTGTGAAATACGATTTCCAACACTGTAAAGAGCGTCTTTAAGAGGTGCTGGTTTTGGAGTATTAGCAACTGCAATTTTCATTTTTTGTAAATCTAAGAGGAGTTTGTTTCTCAGCTGGTTTTTTTCGTCGAGCTCATTTTGTGCAGTTTTTAAGATGTCTTGTGATTTTGCAGCTGTTTTTTTCAACTCTTCGATCTGTTTCAACGAATTTTGTTCTAGGATTTTAGCAGGTGCCAATGGATCTAAAGCTTTAAACTCATTTAAAAGCTCATTGGTGACATTGGCCACTTCTTGCTGCTGATTAATCAAGGCGTCAGCAAAAGTTGTTGCCTTAGCGCTAAAATCCTCTTCAAATTGAAAAAGTTGTTCATAGGTTTCAAGCTCTGGATCAAACCCATTTTGACAAGCTTTTATAAAATCAAAATCGTCTTGAAATGAACTGATAGCCGCGGATGTTAAAGCACTCATACGCTCTCCAATACACTTTTTAAATGGTTTAAAGAGTTTTGTGTTGCAATATCGATATTTTTCATATCTTCACCAATAGCTCCAATTTGTTCTAATTGGTGAGTAAGCGTTTGACTCATCTGAATTATATTCGAAGATGATTCTGTGATCTTACGATCAGTTTTTTGAAGCATTTCTTTACGCTTTGAGTTCAAATCTAAAAGCTTTTGCTTACAAGATTCGAAAAGCTGTTGATTATTTAAAGATTTAGCAGCAGCCATAGACTGGAGCAATGTCTTATATTCTTGTTCAAATCGAGCAAGTATTGACTTGGTTTGTTCATACTCCGCCTTTTTCTTTAAATTAAGCCGTATCAAACAAACAAAGCCCGCAGGTTTCGTAACATCCTTCAAAAGAAGTCCAATTGAAGATTGTACTTCTTTTGAAAAACTTTTCAGATCTGCAGATATGTAATTTGTCTGTTGAGCTTTTTCAATCACTGTAATCAATAAAATGCTCAAAAGAGTCGCGGCTTCTTTCTTTTCATCATTTGTCGTTGGATTTGAACACTTTTCAGAATAAAGCTTTAAGCATTCTTCGATTTTGGCCTTTAAATCTTCACTAAACAACCCAGAACTAGCCATTTTTTTAAGAAGTGTCATGGTTGGGTTTTCATGTGTTTGGCTTAACTTTAAAACCAATATGGGATGAGTTTGAGTTATTGTAGTTGTTACAGACATGATGAGAAGTTTCCTGAAAATAGAGAGACTGGACGATTTATTGTTTTGTAGAGCATGTGAAGAATTTTAATTTAATAAACTTGTTTAATCTATTTATAAGCAGCTCAAATGTATTTGATTTGGTTTCAGTGCCTGTATTTAAGTCATTAGTGACAGGCATTTTAATAAAATGTGAAGTTGGAACTTGAGTAAATCGATCGTTATTTAGAGTATTTTGCGATAAGTCATTGAGAACATCTGCATTTAAACAAAGTTCATTGAGACTTGCGTATAACTCATTGGTGTGCTGAAGATATGCATTCTGGGAAGCTTGCATTTCAAATAGCATTATTAATTCGTTAGTGGTTGATTGAGTAGCTCTAAAACATTTCATGATAAAATCTTATGTAAATATAATATTGTCTCAGTAAGATTTAGTATCTTGAGAGAAGGTAACGTGTTTTTTAGGTCTTGATGAGTTAAAAAGCTGTTCAAATGTTTTTAAAGATTCTTTAAGCACATTAAATTCAACTGTATGTTCTTGAAACTTGACTCTTTTTAAAGAAAACGGCGCATCTTCTTCGCTAAGAGCTTTTGATTCCTCATTAAGCGTTTTTGCAATGTCTTCAATCAAACGTTTGAGACCATTTATTTTATTTTCGATATAATATGTATTTGTCATCTCTGTTTTTGGTCCAGTTGCACTTATCATTAGTTTTATCCTTAATATAATTTTTGTAAAAATTTTATTTTTTTAATTCAGCTTCAATAGCGGGATTAATTACATCAAACCATTGGAAAAAAAAATAATACCCGTCCATTCCGATTCCACAAAAACCCTCATTTCTATCTCCACGGTAATAACTATCTATTAGAGTTTTAACTTTCATCAGAGCATCAATTAGTCTATTTTTCTTTTCTAAATTATTTGTAACAGATTTTAATTCGATTTCATGCTGTTTATTTCTTGATTCAAGAAGTTGCTTGAGGCAATCCACTTCAGTTTTATGTTGGAATCGTTCTTTACATAGCTGGCTTTCAAGTTCAGTAATTCTTGTAGCTTGAGACTCAATATTTTCTTGGTAAGAATTAAACAATTTAGCAGTTGTATTCATTGTATCTAATAATGAATGTGTAACTTCAAATTGTACGTTTAAAGACTTATTCGATGCTTCAGTTATAAGATGGGGTGCAACTTGTATAGGGGATTGAAAATTATTGGATTGAACAGACGACATGACGGTCCTTAAGGTTTGGATTTTACAAATTCATCAACTGTAGGCCAATCGCGGCCACTATAAACACAATCTCTAATGTGGTGAAGCGCTGACTGATAGTCTTCAAGAGATAAATTTTGTATTCTAATATCTTTAGAATAAGGGAAAGATCGCTGAGAATTGATGAAAAGAGTTCCGAGCCATTCAATGTAATATTCTAGTTTAGAGATTTTATTTTGAGAGTTTTTAATTTTTTCGGCATTCAAGTCTTGTACTTCTTGGTTAACTTGTTTGATAGATTTAATTTTTTGATTAAGAGATGAAATTTCAGTGGTAAATTGATGTCTTTCAATTTTTAGTTGATTTTCAAGTTCAACAATTCTTTTAGCTTGATCAGCATTCTTTTCTTGGCTCATATTAAACAATTCAACTGATGAATTCATTGTTTCAAATAAGAATTTCGTAGTTGCAGACAGACTATTAATTGGTTGGCTTGAACCAATACTATTATTAAGCGACACAATTTGTTGCGGAGTTTGATGTCCTATATATGGTGTAATTGACACTGATTTCCTAAATTTATATTTTGAGTAAACTTCGATAATTACAATTTATTAAGCTCAAAATTAATAGCCGGATTTAGTAACCCAAACCAATCACGAAAAAAATACAACATGTTCATGGCAGACATACCGCTTGTATCATCTCTAGGAGGGTATAGAGGATAGCTGTCTATTAATTCTTTAACTTTCATTAATGCATTTATGAGGCCATTTTGTTTTTGTATTGTAGCATCTTTAGACTCTTCAAGATTTTTTAATTTAATTTCGTATTGTTCTTTTAAGGCTTTTATCTCATTAACATGCTGTAATCTTTCAGTTTTAATTTTTGTTTTAAGATTGTTAATTCTGTTAGATTGCGCTTCATTATTTTCTTGAAAAGTTAATAGTAACTCAGATGTCGTTCCCATCATCTCAAACAAAGCTAGATTTGTTTGATTTTGAATATGTGTTGATTGGTCAATTGTTTTTGGTTGAATGATTGATGTTGTATTTTGAACTGTATGTGACATATTTCTTACTTAAAACCTCTTAAGCTACGCACTGTGTTAATGAATAATCGTTTATCCAATACAATCTAGTTAGTAGTACTGGATTCACTTTGTTTTTTTTTATTGATGTTTCAAGTTTGTTAATTTTACTCACAAGTATATGAAGTAGACAGTTAAGATCGGAAATATCGGAACTTTCCGCGTTGGTAACCTCTAACAAATAGGCCTTAAGTTCATTAATCCTATTCTCTTTCTTTAGAATTTCTTGATTTTTCAAGTTTGTTACCATTTCCATTTCAAGAGCATACATTCGGTTTTGAGCTTCAACGTGTAATTTAAAAAGGTCCAAGATTTCTTCTAAATTATTAAGTAATTTTTTGTTTTTATCTAATTCTGCTTCAATTGTGTCTATGGCATTTAATTGAGTGTTATGAACGCTAGAATCTTTTTCAGATGTCACTCGATTAGACATTGTTATTACCTGATAATTATTGAGTTTAACATGACTCTTCAGATTTTACATTTTTATGACTTGTCTTAAAGCACTACTGAATTATTTTTTTGTCTTTCATATTCGGCTTTGTATTTAGGGTACAAATCAACTTTAATTTCTGAACAAATTGGAGCTGCATAACAGTTTAATGTCCAAGTAGTCATCAAAGAAGTATCAAGTGTTTGATACCCCCAAGTCAATCCATTATCATTACACCAATAAGGAATTGCCATGCATTTTTCTAATAAGGTGATGGGCATTTCAATAAGTTGGTTTTTCTCTTCGATCTTTTTTTCGTAAACCTCTTTAACTTTAGAAATTTCTGCTGCATGCTGTTCTTTGAGAGTTCTTAGTTCATTTTGATGCTGAATTGTTTCTTTTTTTAAAGCCGTTTGAGTGTCAGAAAGTGCTTCTTTTAGAGTTTGAATTTGATCGTATAGTCCACAAAATAAATCTTGACTATTCTTTGCCATTTTTAAAAGGGCATTTTGAGTATCAAATTGAATTTGATATGGATCAGAATTTAAAGGTCCATGGAGAGTATATTTATTACAGATAAAATACCTATTAGTGATAACTGATTTATGTAATTATTAATCTCTTATTAATGTAAACAACATATGCAATCGATCTCTTAATTGTTATAAGTCATGTTAATTCATTTACATGATACTACAGAGACCGCCACCACCTGAATTGGCAATTTCTTCAAGACGTCTTCTTGCTTCGGCTAATTGGTATTCAAGTTGTCGAATGCGGGCAGCGTTTTGATCGTTTTGTGTCTTTAATTCATCGATTTGAGTTTCTAATTTATTTACGGTCTTATTAAGATCCGATATCATCTTTTTAAACTCTGCAACGGTCATATTATGAGCATCAGCTTGTGCCTTTATTTTCTTATTGCATTCTTCAACTAAAATCTCGTTATTTTTTTTCGTTTGTTCTTCTTTATTTTTAGAACTAATTATCATCTTTTCAGCCTGGAACAGCGTTCTTGAATTTATTATTCTCAGGAAAGCTGCTTGTGATAATTGACCAAAGATATAACGCTTTTCCTTTAAATCAGACTCATTGAGTATTGCTGAATCTATAGGAGCTTCAGGGCCTAGAAATTCAGAAAATATCGAATTAACAATATCAATGATATCTTGCGCGTATTGATGATGTTTAATTGTCATCGGCTCGCAATCAAAAGGGGAATTATTTGATACAGTTTGGTACGATTCCAGCCAAGATTTTTCCCATGTCCATTGACGATCGAGCATTGGTTTTTTAATCGAATAATTAGTGTTGAATGGGTTAGCGAGAACTTTTTTAAGTTCGATTAGTTTTTTAATAGCTTTGCTATTAAGGCCGCTACTCAATAACTTGAGATGACAAACATCATCGCACCAGTAAGTCAGCTGTTGTGATAAGCAATCATTCCAATCTCTGTATTTATCACTTACCTCTTTGATAGATTCTAAAGCAGAGTTGCACTGAATTTTCTGAGTGTTATTTAAAACAAGAACTGGCGCTGTTATTGTGCTTGTCACTGTACTCATGCATCGACTCCTAAATTTTTTAGTCTTTCTTTTTGATCTGTTGCTTCTTGATTTAAGCGATTCACTTCTAAGAGTTTTTCTTCTAAGGTGTTTTCTTTTAGGCCGACTATGCTCTTGTAACACTCGATTGTTTTGTTTCGGGCTTCTTCAGTTGCCATTTCTGATTCAGCCATGATTACATTATGTGTAATATTATCTTGCTTTGTTTTAAGGATAATGGATTGAGTGTCGTTTTTTAATTCTTCAATCTTTATTCGCATTAATCGATTTAAGGTCTGAAGGATTTCAAGAAATTCTAAGTCTGTAAGGACAATACTTTGATCAATTTTTACAAGTTCTGTATGAAAAAGGCCCGCATTTTTTGTTGTGATTTCTTGGCTCATTGAATAACCGTATTAAATTCCAAAATTTTAAAACAGCTTCACAGTACGTTGATAGCAATTATTTTTTAAATCTTAATGAAGCCTTAATTAAGAGTTGAACCAACATACTCTTCTATGTTGATTTGATCAATAAACAAATCCACTGCACAAGAGCTGTGCATTAGGTTTTGTAGCTAATTGATTAGGAAATAAGGTTTTATAAAGAGGAGAAAACTTAGGTGTTCACTATGTGATGAAATCGGGATTTGGAGTCTTTAGAATAAACTTACGTTTATTAACAGATGTAATCTTGATACCTAGTGATCTTTGACGTAGTATTTATATAAATTAGTTATGAAATTATTTTGTTCTTGAATTTCTTTTTCCTGTTGTTCTCTTAAAAATAGTATTTCTTTAGCATGTTGTTCTTTCAAAGTTTTGATTTCTTCTTGATGCCTTACTCTTTCAGATTCTAATATATATTGAGTATCATGACAGTGTTGATTTAATGAACTAATTTGTTCGTTGTACATTGTAAACAGATCATTAAAAGTAATCATATTTTCTTGTAAAGGATATTGCGAACTACATTGATCAGGTTCAAAACTTGATGATTTGATTGGGGGTAGATTTGCCATTAAATTCCTAAAAATTGAAAATATTTGACATTTGAATTTTGTATCTCTATACGAATTGATTAGTATCTGGCAAATTAGATTCTACATTCATGATTTGATCAGCTCGATCAATAGATGCTCGATATTCTTCTGGAGATAAATTTTTTACATGATCAGTTTTAAAATGTTCAACCCACCATGCTTTTTGATAAAAATGACTTATCCAGTCTAAAAAAATTTCATATTTAGAAACTTTTGATTCTAATTCATGTGATTTGTTTTTGAGAACATGTAACGCCTCAAGATGTTCTTTATCTTTTATATTAATAAGATCTTTTAGAGACTTGATTTGCTCAAGAGATTGCACTTTATGTTGATCTAGTTGAGTTTTTAGATCGCTATTAGTTTTATAAAGCTTTGCAATTTCTTCTTCTAAACTGTGAAATATTTGAGATGTTAGTTTTATATTTTCAGTTAATGCTCTCGGCTGAATTTGTACATCATTTTTAATTAATATTGCATCGGTATTAGCTCTTAAAGTAGGCGAGGTAGAGTTTACTTTATTTTGAGTCGATGTCATGCTATCCTGAGTCGTATTAAAGTTAACTTGTTATTCTTAAAACTTTTATCGATTGAT
>JAEMRK010000034.1:13089-18023 GCA_016463375.1 Parachlamydiales bacterium
TAGAACGAGATCCAAAATGATTAAACGAAAAGGTAGGCGAAAAATCAGAAAAATCCTCAACTTTCAAGTCATTACGCTTAGGTTGACTGATAGAGTTATTAAGGGATATGTCTTCGATGCTTTGAATAACTAAAGATAAACTGGTAATGATATCATCTTTATCAGCGAGTTCTTTATGGTGCTTTTTTTCAAGCTCTTGAATCTTCTTGGGACTTTCAGATGAAATTTCTAATAGAGATTTTAAATGATTAATTTCCCATTCTTGTTGCTCGATAGTCGTATGAAAGAATTCGACTAATTTTTCAATTTCAGATTTTGTTTGGTTAAATTGTTGGTTTAAATTTGATAAACAACCAGTTGTGTAGTCTTTAGCAGATAGATGAGTCTTATAAGCCATTTTTATCCTCATTACGTGAAACAACAAAAGCGATCATCATTGCCTTTTTCAATGTTAAGGTTTGAGCATCGATTATTTTTGGTTCTGTCTTGGAAAATATTTCTCAAATTACAATTATGTCTTATTTATGAGGTGGTTGAACATACGCTTCTGCGATGATTTGAGCAATAACCAAATGCACAGTGGCTACTATGCATTTGGTTTGAGAGGCTAATTAATTAGGTAATAAACTTTTAGACAGATCAGCGAACATGTTTTTTAAGATGTCATTTGAGTAAATAGGTGTAATATCTTTCATGAATTGCAAACAATCAATTAGGCAAAAACTCGTCACCAAAACAACAAAAATTAAACAATTTTTTAATTTTGAGACTATTTGATTCATTAATTGACCTTTTGAAATAATTTTAATGCATATTTGACACTTTTTATATTTGTTAGCAACATTTGATTGGCTTGAGGAATGGCTTTTGCCTTGCTTTGAATCGCAAATCTTTACAAAATTAACGTCTAACTTGGAACTTCAAAGGTAATTATGTCTGAAACAGCTGTGATCGTTATACCTGCACGAATGGCATCAACACGTTATCCTAATAAGCCAATGGCGAAAATCAATGGCATTGCCATGATTGAGCGCGTTTGGCGTATTGGTAAATCTGTTAAGGGTGCAAGCGATGTTATCATTGCAACAGACGATTTAGACCTAAAAGCTTTTGCAGAAGGTTTTGGAGCAAAAGTGATAATGACAAGTAGCCTTTGTTTGACAGGTACAGATCGCGTTGCTGAAATTGCTGAGCGTTCTGACATAAAGCACACTATCTATTTCAGTCTTCAAGGTGACGCTGTTTTAACTCCTCCTTGGGTCATCGAAGATGTTTTGCAAGCAATGCTCAAGGATCAAAAAATCCATATCGCAACGCCTGCTGTACATTTACAAGGACAGGCGCTCAGCGATTTTGTGGAAAGTAAAAAGGGTGGCAGCTCGAGCGGTACGACTGTGACATTTGATAAGAAGGGGAATGCGATGTATTTCTCAAAAGCCTTAATCCCTTATTTTCGAGATGAAAACAGTGCTGATCGCACTGTTTATCGACATATTGGTCTTTATGCTTATCGCAAAGATGCTTTACAACAATTTGGACAACTTCCAGAAGGTCTTTTTGAAAAGTCAGAAAAGCTTGAACAGTTAAGAGCCTTAGAAAACGGTATCCCTATACGAGTTGTCCGAGTTGATTATCGAGGGAGAACGCACGGATCTGTCGATCGTCCAGAAGATGTGTCAGTAGTTGAAGCGATCATTGAAAAAGATGGGGAGCTTATATGATCCGTTTAATTATCGTGCGTCATGGCAATACGTTTGAAAGCGGTCAAACCCCTGTTCAAGTTGGCTTAAAAACTGATCTGCCTTTAACCGAAAAAGGGTGTCTGCAAGCTGAATACTTTGCAAAGTACCTTGAAGTCAAAAATATAAAGCCTAAAGCTGTCTATGCGGGCTCATTAAAAAGACAAGTTAAAACAGCTCAGATCGTTTGTAAGTATCTACACATACAAGATGCTTTAAAGCTTAACGAACCAGCTCTCAATGAAATCGACTATGGTTTATGGGAAGGTTTAAGCACTGAAGATATTCAAAGTAAGTGGCCAGATGACTATGCGAATTGGACAGAAGAATCTAGGTGGGCAGATGGCATATTTGCTCAAAGTTTAGGTCATCATATTAAAGCTATTCAATCTTGGATTAAGCAGTTATTGCAAACTTACAAAGCCAATGATTGCATCATTGGGGTAACAAGTAATGGTATTATGAGGTTATTCCAAACTTTTCAAACGACACAATGGCAACAGCTCGTACACGACCGTAATATGGAAAAAATTAAAGTTAAAACAGGTCACTTTTGTGATTTGTTAATTGATGATGATGGCTCTGTACAAATTCAGAGCTGGAACGTCAATCCACAAGATTATTTAAAGGATGTATGAAAAAAGTAAAAATTTTGTCGGCTCTTTGGACGCCGACTGATGAAAGTGGTAAGTTATTAAAAGATGATTTAAAAGTTAATTTAAAGTTTTTAGAAGATAAAGGTGTCGACGGATTATTGGTAGCTGGTAGTACCGGTGAGTTTCATTACTTAAAACCCGCCACAAGAAAAGATCTATTAAAGTGTGTGATCGATGATAAAGGATCAATGGATGTTTTATTCAATGTAAGCCATACAGATCCTAAAGTGGTCAAAGACTTTATTAACTTCGCAAATCCACTAGACATATCCGGCATAACTTTATTGCCTCCTCTATTTTATCCATTTGCTCGGGATGATCTCATTGAGTACTTCGTTGATATGAGCAAATTGATTAAACATCCCTTCTACCTTTATACTTTTCCTGAATTGGTAGGTTACAAACTAGAGCTTGATGTCATTCAAGAGATCTGTAAACGAGTTCCAGTAGCCGGTATTAAATACAGTGGGGCAGACTTTACTGGTTTAACTAACATTATGAATTGGGCTCACGATAAAGACTTTAAAGTCTTTAGTGGAAACGATATTTTATTGCCAGAGTCCTTGCAACAAGGTGTTTTTGGCGGCATTGGTGGTTTAGTCAATGCTCTACCAGAACTTTTCGTCGCGATTAAAAAAGCCGTCCAATCTAATGATAACGAAAAAATCAAATCTCTATCAAACCAACTCAAACAACTTCCTAAGCTTTTAGATAGACTTAAGTTTCCTTTGAATGTATCAGCCCTTATGGAATCTAGAAATTTGGCAATTGGGTCTCATAAAATGCCTATGTCAAAAACTACTTCTGAAACATATGAAGAAGTGGTTAAAGAAGCTACAGAGTTATTTCAAGGTTGGAATTTGATGTAATTTATATTCAAGGGTACTTGGCGATAGCCTAGCACCCTTGATTGTTCTTACTATTCTGTCGTTATTAATTCGACGGTTAGTAGCCACTGCCAGTTTCTTTGACTTAATCGAGGCTCAATGAGTGTAATACAACCGCCAGGAGTTTCAATTAATCGAAGTCCTATAGGTGTATTGATAACTTGTCCTTCTAATTCTTCTACCCTAACATCTATTCCGCCATTATATTGCGACATATTGATACTTCTAAAAAAATCAGCTACTCCTCTTGCATGAAATTCATTAGCGTAACTTGAAACGCTTTGACTTATTTCAAATGGCCAAATTTTTGCAAAAACTGTGTAATACTTAGTTGTAAATACATTTGATTCAGTTTGGGAGTCGCCAAGGTTTAGCTCGTTGCCGTCACTTAAGCTATTTTGCTTTTGAGTATCTACGACGTTAACTTGAGCTATACTTTGCCAGACCTTTTTATTCAAAATCTGATGAACTCGAGTTAATGTCTCATCTTTGTTTTCAAAGTGGATATTACCAGTGGGTGTATGTGTAAGCCTGTCGTAATGACAAATAAAACTTGTTTCAAGTCCCGAGCTTGAATCATTTTCACAATATGTTCTGTAAGTGTTAGATACTTTTTTAGCTATTTCTTTGTCTTTAAACAGTCCTAAGCATTTTGGTGGATTGCCAGGTATTGAGGCTTGCACACTATAATAGTTTTCATGTCCGCACAATGGGTGCATAAAGTTCCTGTGATGAATATTATCAAAATGCGCATCACAGTATACTAGGAGCACCAAGTTTAAAAGCATTTTTTCTAATCAATAAAACAATTATAATCATACAAATCTTTTAAGGAGTATCTATGGGAGACTCAGTTCACAATGAGAGTCAGCGTATATGGGATGAGCTAGGCCATTGGTGGGATGCCAATGTTGAAGATGGCGATGCTTTTCATCAAGCGCTAGTTTTTCCAGGTATTGAAAAACTATTAAACTTAAAAGGATCTGAATCTATTTTCGACGCTGGTTGTGGTAACGGATCTTTAGCAAGGCGTATGGCTAAGACTGGAGCTAAAGTCTACGGTGTAGACTTTAGCTCCTCTTTAATCGAAAAGGCACGTTTAAGAAGTCCGGATATACTTTTTGATCAAATGGATTTAACGGATTTAAAAAGTCTAGAAGCTTTAGCAAATATCCAGCAGTTTGATCGCATAGTTTCGTCAATGGTCTTACATAATGTTTCAAACATGGAACCATTTTTTAGTACTTTAAAAAAGCTTTTAAAACCTAAAGGATCATTTGTCTTTTCAATACCGCATCCTTGTTTTAATTCCTTTGCAGTGACTTGTAAAGAGGGCTTACTACAAGGGGAGTACAATAGAACGACAATATGTAAAGTCCTTTCAAAACCAGGTCAACCTATAGAGCAGATTGTGTTTGAAAGATCAATACAAGAGTATTTTAACTTATTAATTGATCAAGGTATGCATATGACAGGTTTTTTTGAGCCTTGCATCGATACTAAAACAGTCTTTGATAATCCAAAATTTTCTAAATACCAATCAATACCACCTGTGATGATCTCAAGATGGGCATTGTAAAATTAGACCCATAGTCCATTCGATGTAAAATCACTACTAATTGAATGTATTTATGCATGAATGTATGAATGAA
>JAEMRK010000034.1:18033-18332 GCA_016463375.1 Parachlamydiales bacterium
AATAAACTTTAAGCTCATCAAATGCAGTTACTGAAAGCATGAATCGAAAAAATTGATTAGCTCCTAACTCAATAGGGATTTCGGGATTATCTTGATTAAAATCGGATAAAATTGTGTTGGCAATTTTTGCGATCTTTTCAAAAGTGCTATTAAGGTTTTGTAATTTAGATTCTTCAAAATGATGAAAACTCAGCTCGAAATGATTTTCTTGAATGGAATTGAAAGTTTTTTCGATATCTCTGCAATTCTGATTAATTATATACATTAAGAGATCTTTATAAGTAATTATGGATGTATTA
>JAEMRK010000090.1 GCA_016463375.1 Parachlamydiales bacterium
GATATAATTTGAATAAATTCTTCGCAGTCGAATGTCCAAATTACTTTATTTTGATCTTTACTTAATAACTCGATAACTACATTAGTTCCTTCTTCTGAGGTAATTGTTGCAACTTGATCAAAGTTATAATTTATAAAAATAACCATTTTTTCATAGTCACAATCACTGCTAGCTTCAAAAGAAAAACCTTTTATTTCAGACATAATCCAAAACCGTTAATAAAATTTTCTAGAATAATTTAATTTAAAATCCCTCGTTAATTTCAATAATTCTTTTTTTGTGCTCGCGAAAGAATTTCTATTAATTCTTAACATATCTAATGTCGAAATTACTTCACCTTTATAAACTATTTCAACAACAACACGACCTTCATTGTTATCAGAATTAATAATGGCAAATTGTTTTTTACCATGATTAATAAAAAGAACCATTTTTTCGTAATCGCAATGACTACATGCATCTATATTAAATTGGTTGAATTCAATCATTGGAATTATTTTGTTTAATAGGGTATTCGCTTATGAGTTCACGCTTCGCCCAGTCAATTATTTTTAAAAAATCATCTAAAGGGAATTTCCATTTAAAACCCTCAGGATGATTGTAAATTTCAAATTCCATTTTTTCAGGTCCATTTTCAATCGTAACTATTCCAACAGTGTGGCCTTTCCATATAATATCTACGACCATTTCTTCATAATCAAGGTCGCCGCAAATTAAAATTCTAAAATCGTCCGACATAATTGTTCCTAAATGTTGGTTTAAATAGCTATATTGGTCAGGGCTTTTGCCAATTTGGATTTTTCAGAAATCCTCTTAATGTTCCGTCACTGTAAAAATAAGCACCACGGCCATCAGGTACAAAAGTTCTATAATTACATAAATCAATAAGTTCTATATTAGAATTGGGATTAGTTAAAATATCGTCTAAATGGAATTGCCCCTGTTTATTTTTACTGATATGGTTGCCTACAGCTTTGGGGAAAGGAGATCCTGGTCTATTTCCATGTTTATCTAAAGCTCTTCCCGCTCTTGTTAAACCACCACGGTCTAAGGATTTGCCGCTTTTTGACATATTATTTAAACATTCATACTTTAGTTGATCAACTCTATTTCCTATAGATTTAAGAAATTCTTGTCTTACAACAACTCGTTGACAAACTTCGGTTCCAGCTCTTTGAACAGATTGCTGAACAGCTCCTCTAACAAAAACTCTAGTAATGCCTGGTACAGCTTTGTTAATGACTTTACCACAAGCTGTTGTCAGGGGAGCGGAGTCACCACAAGAAACTGCTAATAATAATGCAGAGAGTGTTAATCCTAACTTACTTCCCATTCTCTCGGTTATCATCATCGCCAGTTGGTCATTAGGCGTATTTTTAATAGTTTGTAATAGTAATAGTGGATGCAAAAGTTTTTTTGCATCTTTCCAATCCTGACAAATAACATCTTGAGGATACAATACCCCTTGAACTGCGCAAAAACCAATAGCAGAAATATAATCAAATCCTGTAAATCTTACTGGCTCAAACGCAGGCATGGGCATAGTTTGTAATCCATACAAATCTATGCTATTGAATGGATCATTGTGAACATATGCATAGAGATTAGGACCGTCTCTATAACCTTCTGGATCCTGAGTCATCCATCGACCAAGCTCTGGAATGTAGAAACGTCTTCCAAAATAAACAAGACCCGTTTCAGAGTCAGTTCTTTTAGATGAAAATCTCCAAGGATTATCTATCTCACTGTGTTGAAGTACTTGGTTAGATCCATTGAAAATTTTCTCAATACCGTATGCAGTGTATGCATAGCCTTCTACGAGTTGACCATCTTGAACGAGCGCTCTTACACAACCTCTTTGATCATGGATGACACCATAAATTTTACCGTCTAGTTTTATAGAGATTGCAGAGCCAATCTCTGCACCGAGACCTTCTCCTAAAACCCTAAACTCAACAATCTGTCCATGATCATCCATAGCTCCGATTTCGTTTTGGCCTTCATATAAGTAGTTTAACGAAGAGTAAAGAGTCCACGATCCATCAACGAGCTTGTAGACAGATTTTGTGAGTCTGCGGTGCCATGAATCGTATGTGTAATCAGCGCGAGTTTCTTCATTGATTAAAGAGCTGACTAATCGATCTAACGCATCGTAGGTAAATTTGCAGTTATTTCTGTTTGTTAGATTGCCTGCTTTGTTGTAGTGGCAGGGGCCTTGATGATCTAAAAGGTGCTGGTTTAAGAAATTGATTGTACAGATGTTGTTATCATACTCAACTCTGTTAGAAAGTGAGTCGTTGGAGTATGTGTGATAGCCTTCACCATTTTCTGAAGTGAGCTGATACAGCTCATCATAGGAAAATGTGTGTTGCCTAGTTCCTCTTATATCTTTTGAAGTTAAAGAGTGTAAATTATCAACATCATCATAGAGATAGTCGTTTTCTGCGAAAAATTCAGAAGTGATGGAACTGTATCGACCTAATATATCGTAAGTATATTCTTGGACACCCTCTAAACCCTGAGATTTTAAAACATTACCTCTTAAGTCTCTTTCTAAGTAGTCATGGGTGTACTGAATATGTTGGTTTACATCTAAACGCTGAATGGCGTTTAGATGTAATGCACCATATATGTAGTTGACAGATGATTGATCGGGGAGTGTTAACCCAATTTGTCTGTTTAAGTTGTCATAAGAAAAATTCAGAGTTTGATTATTTAGCGTTTCTGCAATGACGTTTTGGTACGTGTCATAGTTTCTTAATGAAACATGGCCTGTGATGTTATCAATGACTCGAACGATGTTATCGCATAGGTTGTATTCAAATACGTCATCTATTGGTCTTATTGTTTCATTACCAAAAGAGTGTCTTCTTTTAAGTCTTCCTTTACCGTCATATTCAAAGTTTACGCGTACACCGTCTGCTTTTATAGTTGTGCTAAGTCTTCCTTTATCATCGTAAAGGTGTTCTGTAATTTGCTCGTCAATAGTACCGGTGGCGAGTATTTGTTTTTCTAATCGGTTTTTTGGACCATAGATCCAAGATGAGCGCTGCGTCCGCAGCGCAACTCCATTTTGTCTGACATAGTCATCTTGCAAAATGAGATTGTTGTTACCATCATAACGTTTCTCTTCCAGAAAGATGGGGAGGCCATCTTTGTTATATTTGGATATGTGATTGAGTCGTCCTAAATTGTCTTTAATAAAAACTGTTTTGAGACCCATAGGGTCTACTTCAGATGTTTTAATGCCGTTGACGTTGCAGTGATTTACTAACTCGTATTGGTAGGTAGTGCTACGGTTTAAAGCATCTATTGATTCGATGATCTGTTTGCGAGAGTTGTAGATTTTTTTAGAAATATCTAATAAACCATCACTGCAATCAACAATGACTGTCGTACGGTTACCAGCTATGTCATACTCGTAATTGACTTTCTTTAGGAGATTGCCATGGGTATCAACAACAGTTTCTTGTACGACACGTCCAGCTAGATCATGAGTAACATGTGATGCAATAAAGTTGTTATCATCGATCCAATTAAGCGTTTTGTCTTTATTGCCTAAAGAGTCGTAATGATATGTTGTTTTGTGATCGCCGACTTGTTCGGCGATCAAACGGCCAGCTAAATCGTATGAGTAAGTGGTTGTAACGCCTTCTTCATTCGTTTTAGAAAGGATATGAAAGGCGTCGTATGTCGATGTAATAAGTCCTAAAAATTCACCATTTGCTCCATAGACTTCTTTTTTAATTTCACGATCAAGAGCGTCGTACGTGAAAATGGTCTTGTCACCATTGGGGCTTGTACTTGTGGCTATTTGTCCAGATAAAGTGTAAGTACAAGACGTTGTTTGATGACCATTAATAGTTGTTTCATACGGTTTACCTTTGATTGTTGTTTTAATATGAGTTTCTGTACCGTTAGGATCCTTTTCCCAAATAACGTGACCCAAATCATCATATCTTTTTTCAATCATAGGGCGGTAAACACCGCCCTGGGTATCTGCTACAAAAGGGTGTATGATTTTGACTTGATTACCAAGGCTATCATACTCATACAATGTCTCTGCACCGTATGGGTCGACTTTCTTGATCAGATGATCAAGAAAGTCATAACTATAGTGTGATGTAAGGACAACACCATCAGCGTGCACCTCTTCTTCACTTACGAGCCTATTGCATAAATCATAAGAGTAATGGGTACACACTTCTGGATTAACACCTTGGATGTAGGTCTTATTACCATTATTGTCATAGGAGTAATGTTGAGATCTTCCAAGAGGATCTGTTTCTGATACAAGAAGTCCGTGATCATTGTAAGCTTTGTGAATTGTATAGTTGAGTTCATTGTTAGCATCGAAATGATACTCTTTTGTGACATGGCCATATTGGTCATATTCATGAGATATGCGTTTTAGCTGGCAATAGGATTTATT
>JAEMRK010000003.1:0-16711 GCA_016463375.1 Parachlamydiales bacterium
TTATAATTATAATTTATAATTCAAAATTTATCCAATTAATATGCAAGGATGCACTAAATGATAAATTTACCTAAAGATATAATTAATTCGATATTGCCATTTTTAGATACAAAAGATCTACACTCTTTACAACAAGTCTCTAAACTTACTAGTTCATATTTAAAAACATATCGAGAAGATTTAATTCAAACATTGGTTAATCAAGTTTGTCGAGGGTCTACAGTGACATGCCGAAACACTTCAGCACAAACTAGGGTTGAATGGGATTCCTGTATTAGACTTGCAGAGTTAAAGAACTTTCGCATAAAGGATAAAGTCTTTAGCAAAGTGATCGATACTTTAAATAAAAAGGGTATAAATCTTAAATATTTTAGTGAGTTTGGTCCACAAACAACTCTTGCAGCTATAAAAGTTATGAGAGATTGATCTTATTAATCAAATTCGTTTTAAGGTCACTTTATAAGTCGTTTAATTCGAAAGACTTATATTATTTCAATTAAAATTAAATTCAATTAAAATCTTTATTATGTTATTATATTAGTAATATTTTTACTAATTTGGATTATAAATGACTATTAATAATCAGCATCAGTTAATAATGAATTCCATTTTTATTGACTTAGATTTTAAATCCTTATCAAATTTTGCTCAGACAAACCGAGCTAGTAATAAGGCTGTTTCGCGATTTAAAGATGATCGAGTTCATAGTCTTTACAATATAGTAAAATCTGGTGGAACTATAACAACAACGAATTCTGAAGAATATGAAACAGTTAATACATCAGTAAACTCCACAAGTAGTTTAAGAGAGATTTCGGAATTTCAATTTAAGGATAAAATTTTTGCAAAGACTATTGAGAAATTACAAAGCGAAAATATTGGTTTAGAATGTTCTTTTAAAAATACATGGAAAGAAATTCCAATAAATCACATTGCCTACAATCGTATTAAAAGTTTGGGCTGTTCTTCTCCTAATATCCTGTCTAATAATGTCGCAAATTTTAGTAATTATACTCCAACAAATAGCTTTGATTCAGAAACTTCTAATTCGTTCGAAAGCGAACAATTTTATGATAATGAATCTCAAGGACGTCTTTCTTTTTATGGTTCAGAACAAGCTAGTCATCCTCAAATTCCAGTTCTGCAAAGTGTGAGTATTAAACGTAAACTACAGTAAATAATAAAACTAATAATAAGGATTTGTAATGTCTTTTTATAATGTTTCTAAAGATTCGATGAATATTATTTTTAGTTTTCTAGACCGGAAAGATTTGTCAAAACTTGGTTGTGTTGATAAAAAAATGGCATCAATTGTACAAAATCATCGTGATACACAAGTTGAAGCATTGTTATCAAAAGTTAAAAGTGGTGAAGAGATCTATTTAGAAAATGATATATGCGATTGTAATTATCACGATAAAATTGAATGGTCTAGTGATAATGAGACTAATCAAATCGATAATTACAAATTTACTGATAAAATTTTTAACACTCTCATAAAAAATTTAAGTCGAGAAAATATCTCTTTTAAAGTTGAGAAATATACTACAGAAGATACGATGACTGAAGAAAATAATAATGCACTGTTAGGTCTTTTTATATCTCTATCATAAGAATTAAATTCTTCAATACCATTAACGCTCTAAATAATTATTTAGAGCGCTTCATTAAAAAATTCTGATAAAAAAAGAATGCTGTACACATTAAACCATCTAAATCGGCATTTTCTTCTATAGCTATTTGTAATTCATCCCAACTCATTAATATAGGATGGATAAGCTCTGCTAATTCTAATTTAGGCTCACTGATTTTTGTAGCATTATCTGCATAGAGGTAATAGGATTTTTGTCCTAGTATTCCAGGAAAAGAGTAGGACTCGCCAATGAGTTGAAAGTTTTGTGCTGTGTATCCTGTCTCTTCGAGTAACTCTCTTGGACCTGCATCTAATGGCTGTTCACCATCATCTATTACACCACCAGGTGTTCCTAATACAAAGCGTCCGGTAGGATGTCTGTATTCACGATTAAGTATAAATTTATTGTCCGATGTTTTTGCCAAAATCATAACTGATGCTGGACTGATGCGAAGTGTGTAATAATTGTAGTGGTCGCCGTCAGGCAAGAGTAAACGATCTTTTTCAAGTCGTACATAAGACTCTTCGAATATAACAGAACTATGTTCTACTTTAGGTTTGGGTAAATGGGAAAACATTTTTTTTTCCGGTAAAAGCGTAATAAAGTTGTAATTGTTTTATTAAAGCTTTTTGTTCCCAAGCAAAACTTTGCTTAGCCCAAAGCTTTCTTTTCTCTGCACTTTTTGATAAATAACTGGCAATAAGTGCAAAAGTGGGGGGGTGTGGAGGAAGTAATAAAGATTTAAAATAGCTTTTTGCGGCCGATTCGCCTTGTTCTTTTGCTATACAAAATCCGTTTAAAATATGCCAACAGGTAATTTCTGATTGGCCTTCTTTAAAGTGCATTAAAATAATATCATGAGCCTCTGCTACGCGATTTTGCCCTAATAAACTCACAGCTAAATAATAATGCATTTGATGAGATCTTGCAATTTTCTCCATAGAGATATAATCGCCCTTTTCCCAAGAGCATTCTAAGTGATATATAACGACTCTAGTTATTTGATCGAAGTTTTTGGTGCGCGATCTCAGTTTTTTTTCAAGCTCTGAATCTTGTGTCAGAAATAAAAGAGCAAAGCTTGCATTATCTTTTGCTTTACTGTGCTTTTGATCTGCTAAGCTTTCAATGATTGATTCTAGAAGTGATCTTTTATCTAACCAAAAAGCCAATGGGATGACAAGTTCATAGCACTCTTCATTAAGATCTAGTTTTGTTAAAAAAGGAAGGTGTTCCCATTCCTTTTTTAAACGATCGATTAATTTTTTATGCTCTTCAGTTTGAGTTTTTTTGAAGAGGTGATAGAGGGCAATTAGTGCGAAACGGTAGGCGGTTAGTCTGTCTTTACGAGAGCTTTCATGGAGTCTAAAAAATAATTGCTGATGGATGAGATTAATGAGGGGGTGATGATCGTACTTGCAGATAGCAAGTTCTAAACACTTTGCCTCTTCTTCACCGTCTTGAATCGTTTGATAGACTAATGCCTTGCCCAGATATTCTAATGGAGCCGCAGCAGTCTCTTCAAGCATTTCAAATTCTTTAAGCGCGCTATCAAAAAGCTCTGGTCTTCTTTCATTTTTACCTTGTTCGAGTAGTGTTATACCTGCTCTAAAAAGGGCTTCTCTACTCTCGGCTCTTCCTATAAATGAATAACCAATACGTCTATATTCACTGAGTGCTGCTTTATATTGCCTTCTTGCTAAAAAGGCATCAGGCACTGAAAGACATGACACTGTGATGTTAGGACTACCAATATAAGCGCGATAATATCCCATCGAGAAATTGGCATCTCTATACAATAATCCCACATGCGTACCTGTTAATGGGATATGGCTAATATATGTTAAAACCGGGTGATTATTAATAAATAAACGAATGGTGTGATCAATTTTTTCTAATCGCAAGTCAATCCACTCTTCTTTTGGAAGAAGGATCTCTGGCAATTCCATAACATCAACTGCAGAAGAAACAAGTTTAGAGGGCTGCAATTTATCGGCTGTCAGCCATAAGCAATAACCATCGGTCGGTTCTTCTCGATGAGCGCTTTCGGGAACGGCAAATAAAAATCCAATTCCCTTAGAAGCCTTTTCAAGTTTAAAGCGCGATACTATTTTTGTATTACCACTAAATGATTTTTTGGAGACCATAACAGTCACCCAATTTGTCTCAACAGTTTTAGAAGATATGGCTAAATATTCGGGAATTAATATATTTTCTTGGAATTCCCAGTCATGTTTATTTGTTATATTTAATTCTTTAGTCATCAACCAAGAAGTGCGACCTTCCAGATAGTTTTCTAATCCTAAAATGAGTTCATCAACTGATCCAAATCTTTTAGAGCTTTTTTTCTCTAAGCACTTACTCACAATATAGTCAAGTTCATCAGGAACATCGCGATAGGGGGCTACTTCTGCTGGGCTCACAAGCTTTTCTGTTTCGTGGTGTTTTATAAACCAAGTCACTGATGGTCTATGAAAAGGAAGATTAAGAGTGAGTATTTGGTAAAGTATAACGCCCAAGGCATAAATTTCAGAGGATACATTAGCTTTACCGCCCATCACTCTTTCTGGCGCTAAGTAGGCTAAAGTTCCAATGACTTTACGTTTCATGGTGACAGTTGGATCTTCATCTTCTGCTGATTCAGAAGATGTTTGACCAACTTGTTCCTCATCCATCCGTTTAATGAGTCCCCAATCCAAAATAAGGACGTGACCGTATTGGCCGATCATGACGTTCTCTGGTTTTAGATCCCTATGTAGAACACCCTTTGAATGTGCATAAGCCACAGCTTGGCAGACATTGATGAATATACGTATAAAATATGGTATTTTAGAATCAGTTCTTTCTATTCCAGCTTTTTGAGCAATAAAGGCTTCTTGCAAGAGTAGTTTTAATGTCTTACCTTCAACAAATGGCATGACATAATAAATTTGCTCTTTTTCTTCGTGAATTGAAAAAATGGGAACAATTGATGGATGAGTCAGTTGGGCTGTTAAGTAAGCCTCTCTCAAAAACCGTGTGCAATACAAAGGTTTTTGTTCTATGTCGGTACGAATTCTTTTAATGGCAACATCACGTTTACAAACCGGGTCGTACCCAAGATAGACTTCGCCCATGCCACCACGTCCGATCCATTTTTCGATACGGTAGCATCCGATTTCTTTGGGTATGGGTATATCTTCTAAGAGTTGTTTTTTTTGAGTGACGTCCTTAAGACACTCTGGACATAGATGGGAGTTTTTACTTCCCTTTGCTTTAAGTTTAGTATGGCAAAAAGGGCAGTATTCGCTAAGTCTATTTATCACTAGGGTTGATCACCGGGCATATTGCTAATTAATCTTTATCTTCTTCCATCTCTTTTTGAATTTCTTCTTCATACTCCACTTCATCTTCATTTTCAGAGACATCTCTAAAAAATAAATAGATGCCTGCTACGAAAAAGAGGATGGGTAGAAAGGGCCAATGGTAGAAAAAGGAGAGAAATGAACCTACAAAGACAATAATTACTAATATTCCGTCGTACCATTTACCAAGTAACACCTGTCTTAAAGCTAAACATAAACCGAGGGCCAACAAAATAGTTGGCCACCACGTGTCGAGATAAGCGATGACACCCAAACAAATCAATAGTAGTCCGACACAGAAATGATGTGCTTTTCTTTTAGATACTAATGGATGGGTCATTGCTTTTCCTCAAAACTGTTTATGTTGCTGTTCATTTTGTTTATGCACGGCGCGAGCTTCTTTTAAAAGATTTTCCGCTTCTTTCTTAGCTTGTTTAGCTTCGGATTTTTTATTTTGTCCAAATTCAAAAAATTGTCGAATCCCTAAATAAACAGCACCGACTACTAATAATGTAGGTATAAAGATCCGTGATAAAAGATTAAAGAAAGAACAGAAGAATCCAGCCCCAAAAACGATTACACAGACTAAAACATCTAACATTTTACCCATTAAAAGCTGGCGAACTGTTAAGGCGATACCAGTTACCATAAATAAACCAGGTCCCCATTGGCCTACAGCCATGTAAGAAAACATCGCAACACCTAATATAAATGCGGCAATTGCGATTAAATTACACACTTTTGTAGTTACAGGCTGAGTAGACATATTGTTTCTCCTATTTTCTAATGAGATTAGTTCTTTTAAGTGTTTGTTTAAAGTTTTAATGCTTCTTTAATGTAAACTCCTGTTTTTGACTTGGTATTAAAAGCAATTTCTTCTGGAGTTCCAGTCGCAACAACTTCTCCCCCTTTTTCACCAGCTTCAGGTCCAATATCACAAATAAAGTCGGCATTTTTTATAACTTCTAAATTATGTTCAATCACTATGACGGTATTACCTTTATCAGCAAGGCGATGAAGAATTTTTAATAATTTGGCAATATCTTCACTATGTAGACCATTTGTCGGTTCATCAAGTAAATAAAGAGTCGAGACGCTTGAGCGTTTTGATAATTCCCTACATAACTTAATCCGTTGAGCCTCCCCACCAGATAAAGTCACAATCTCTTGGCCAAGTTTTAAGTATTCTAGTCCGACATCGCAAAGTGTGTTTAATATTTTTGTAATACGAGGGTGATTTTCAAAATGAACTAAGGCTTCAGTGACAGTCATCTGTAAAATTTGGCCTAAGCTTTTCTCTTTATATTTAATACTTAAACTTAAGGGGTTGAGTTTTAAACCGTGACATTGATCACAAACGACTGTGACTGGTGGTAGAAATTGCATCGATATTTTTTTGTATCCCATGCCAAAGCAATTAGTGCACATACCTTTTTTATGGTTGTAACTAAAGTTGCGCGGTTTTAACCCGCGCACTTTAGCTTCCGGCATCGCAGAATAAAATGAACGCATTTTATCTAAAAGATCGCAGTAAGTGCTTACATCAGACCTTGCCGTGTGCCCTAAAGGATTTTGATCAACGCAGATCATTTTTTGAAAGTGATCAATCCCTTTAACAATTGGATGTTCTTTGGGATATCTTGAACTTAAATGGGTATGAACTGCTGGTTTAATGACTTGATGCATCAATGTCGATTTACCGGATCCTGACACACCAGTTAAACAGCAAAGTGTACCTATAGGAAAATTGACAGATAGTTTTTTGAGGTTGTTAGCTTGAGCTTTAACAATCTTTAAAGTGTCTCCATCGATTGAACGACGTTTTTTAGGGACACTGATTTGCTTTTTACCAGTCAGGTAGGCACCGGTCAATGAATTTGGATTTTTACAAATTTCTTTATATGTGCCCCGAGCCGATATATAGCCTCCCTTTTCACCAGCAAGCGGCCCAAAATCGAGAATATAATCTGCTATTTTTATAGTTAATGGATCGTGTTCAACAAGAAGTAATGTATTACCCAAATCTTTCAAGCGCACAAGTGCTTGATTAAGCAATTGATTATCTTGCGGATGTAATCCAATTGTTGGTTCATCCAGCACATAAAGAACGCCTGTCAGTCCACTACCTAATTGTCTTGCTAATCGTATACGCTGGGCTTCACCATTACTTAAAGTTGGTGCAGGTCGATTAATGGCCATGTAATGAAGTCCAACTTCAACTAAAAATAAAAGTCTGTGCTCAAGTTGTGCAAGCACTTCATCAAGTAATTTTTCTTTTTTAAGTTTTTTTCGAGTTTTTTGTATCCACTCTAAGGCTTTCGCAGCTGGCATGTTACATAAATTACCAAGCGTTGTCTTTTCAACTTCCACGTGACTAGCTAATGGGTTCAAACGCGTTCCATTACATGAATAGCATGTGACTTCTTCAAGTAGCGGAACAAGTGTCTCTTTAATGGCACTAGTTCCAGAACGGCCAGCTTTTGCAAATAAGGTGTTTATTCCAACCCAGCGATAACTTAAGTTTGTTTTTTTATGATAATACCACTTTTGCGAACCGCTCATGAGGATATGCAATTTGTCTTTTGACAATTCTTCTAAGGTGAGGTCTAAATTAATTTTTTCATCTTTCAAAACGAGGTGCGCAATATCAAGCGTTAAAGATTCTTGAGATGTTAGCCTTCTTCTTCCGGCAACGCCAAATAAAGTTGCGATAAAACCCTCAACTGACAAAAGCATGAATTCTTCAATTTCATTAAAATGGGCTCCGTACAAATAACCAAGCCCCTGACATTCTGGGCACATTCCTTCTTGAACGTTGAACGCAAATGTATGAGGAGTAATGGTTGGGAATGATTTACCCGTGCTTTCAACTGCAAAACTTAAGAAGTATAATTGTTCTTCTTTTCCACTTAAAACAATGATACGACCATTTGATAATGAAGAAGCCATTTCAATGGCTTCTAATAAACGACTTTGAAGGGATGGTGTAATCTTTAGGCGATCAACGACAAGCTCAATTTGGTTTTTACGTTTAGGATCAAATGATATGGATGGATCATCCAATTCAATAAGTTCTTTATTGAGACGTATTCTTAAAAAACCTTGTTTTTGAAAATTTTGTATGAGTTGTTGAAAATCGTCACCGCGTTGCCAATCAATTGGCGCTAATATGGTGATGGGCGTGCCTTCTTTCAATGACATAAGTTTTTTTGCAACGAAATCTTTTGAAATGGATTTTATCTCTTCTCCAGTTTCCGGATCATATGCCGTACCAGCTCTTGCATAAAGAATACGCAAATAGTCGTAGATTTCAGTCATCGTTCCAACAGTACTGCGAGGATTACCTGCATGTGCTTTTTGCTCGATGGCAATAGCTGGTGATAATCCCTCAATTTGTTCAACTTTAGATTTAGGCATCTGTTCAACAAACTGTCTTGCGTAGGGTGATAAAGATTCAATGTAACGACGTTGACCTTCTGCATAAACTGTATCAAAAGCAAATGAACTTTTTCCGGAACCAGAAGGCCCGGTACAAACAGTTATCGCTTGCCTTGGCATTACAGCATCAACGCGTTTTAAGTTGTGTGTTTCAGCACCTTTGACAATGATTGATTCAATGGGTTTATTTTTTTTAAGAGCTTTTTTTTCTTTAAGAGCAACTTTCAGTTGCTCTTCAATTGGTTCAAATAGAGCTTTATTTAAAGCTTTGCCAGTAGCTGATGTTAACTTTGCAATTTTTTCAGGAGGTCCCTCAGCAACAAGACTACCACCACCAACACCACCTTCTGGACCTAAGTCAACAATCCAGTCAGCTGTTTTGATAACATCCATGTTGTGTTCAATTGTCAATACAGTATTACCGCGATCGACGAGTTCATGGAGTACGACTAAGAGTTGTTTGATATCGTGAAAATGCAGACCAGTTGTTGGTTCATCGAGTATGTATAAAGTTTTACCAGTCGATGGTCTAGCAAGTTCTTTAGCAAGTTTAATGCGTTGAGCTTCACCACCAGATAAAGTCGGGGAGGGTTGTCCTAAGGGAAGGTACTCTAATCCAACCTTCATTAACACCTGCAGCTTGTGAGCTATACTTGGTATGGCATTAAAAAATTCTAAAGCTTCTTTAACATTCATATCCAAAACTTCGGCAATGTTTTTACCTTTGAAAGTGATAGATAGTGTTAACGTATCAAATCGACGGTTATTACATACAGTACATGTGACCCATTGATCCTCCATGAAGTCCATATCAACACGAAGCATACCCATGCCATGACAATGTAAACAAGATCCTTCTTTGACGTTAAAGCTAAAGCGTCCTGGTTTAAAACCACGCGCTTGACTTTCTGGAAGTTGACTGAATAGATCGCGAATTTCATCAAACAGTTTAATATAAGTTGCAGGATTAGATCTTGGATTGCGACCAATTGGACTTTGATCAATAGCAATGACTTTATCAATATTTTCAATGCCATCAAATTTGCTATATTTTCCAACTGAATGCTCACCATGGTGAAGCACATTTGAGAGTAGTGGATATAATATTTCTGAGATTAACGATGACTTTCCAGATCCTGAAACGCCAGTCACCGCAATGAAAGTATGTAATGGGAATGTGACGTCGATATTTTTTAAATTATGGTGCGCTGCACCATAAATAATTAAAGAATCTTTAAGGTCAGCTTTGCGTCTTTTTTTAGGGATCTCAATCCTTATTTTCCCGGATAAAAAGTTACCTGTGACGGATCTTGGATTCTCGATGATTTTTGAAAGGGGTCCTTGAGTGACTATTTCACCACCTTGGGCGCCAGCGCCAGGCCCGAAATCAACAACAGTATCTGCTGCAAGCATGGTTTCTTCATCGTGTTCAACCACAATGACAGTATTGCCCATATCTCGAAGATGTCTTAAAGTTTTGACAAGACGTGTATTATCTCTTGGATGTAAACCAATCGATGGTTCATCCAAAACATATGTTACTCCAACAAGTCCTGATCCTATTTGAGAAGCTAAGCGTACACGTTGAGCTTCTCCACCAGATAAAGTAGGTGAGGTGCGATCGATTGCTAAATAATGCAATCCAACTTCGAGTAAGAATTCAAGTCTGCCAACAATTTCTCTTATGAGATCTTTACCGATGAAAAGATCTTCATCTGAAAGAGATATCGTCTGAAAGAAGTAATGAAGGTCTGCAACAGTCAATGCACTAAGGTCTCTGATAGATTTGCCATTAAGTCTTGCAGCAGATGGGTAGGGTTTTAAACGGGACCCCTCACAAGATGGACAAATGGATTCACTAAGTAATTGCTGCATTTTTTTTCTGTAGGCAGCGCTTTTAGCTTGAGAGTATCTTTCTTTGGCTTCATGCAGAACACCTCTCCAATGAATATAATCTGTCCAACTAATAGGTCTGGTCGGATGGACAAACTCCATGCGAGTCCATTTTTGGTTGTTACCATAAAGAAATACCTTCTTAGCTTTTTCACTAAGATCCTTAAAAGGAGTATCAATATCAAATTTATAAAGCCGAGCTAAGTTATCGTAGATATTTTTATAACGAACTGTTTTGTAAGAAGAGGCAACAAGACAGCAGTCTTGTGCAATGCTTAAGTTTTGATCGATGACTTTATTTAGATCAAATTCTTGTGTCATTCCAAGGCCATGGCATGTGGGACACATGCCACCAGGACTATTAAAGGAAAAGTCTTGAGGTTCTAAGGGGGGGTAAGAAAGACCTGAAGTGACAGAGTAGGCATGCATGGAGAAAAGTTTTTCTTCTTCAGAATCTAAATTATATACTGCCATTAAGCCTTGGCCAATTTCTAAAGCCTGAGTGACGCTTTCTGCAATACGAGACATGTTATCTGGTTCTAAAGAAATACGATCGATTACGATGTCGACATCGTGCGCTATATTTTTATCGAGTTTGACTTCTTCATCAAGATTGATGACACGTCCATCAACTCGAGCTCTTAAAAATCCTTTTTTTAAAAAATTGCGCAGGTCATCAACAAATTCACCCTTTTTGGACCTAGCATAAGGAGCTAAGATCATAAGACGGGATTTATTAGGCATTGCTTGAATGAGTGCAATGATGCGTTCTCTGCTTTGAGCCAGAACCGGTTCATGGCTTACGGGGCAAAAAGGGGTAGCTACTCGTGCAAAAAACACTCTGAGATAATCGTAGATTTCAGTCATTGTTCCCACGGTAGAGCGGGGATTACGACCAGCTGTTTTTTGCTCGATGGATATTGTTGGAGATAATCCCTCTACACTTTCGACGTCCGGTTTTGTTAAATCTCCCATGTGTCGTCTAGCAAAAGTCGAAAGACTTTCCACGTAGCGACGCTGACCTTCCACATAAATTGTATCAAAAGCTAAGGAGGACTTGCCAGAACCTGAAACGCCTGTGAAGACAATAAGCTCTTGAGGCTGGAGTTCAATATCGACGTTTTTAAGGTTGTGAACCGCGACTTTCTTTAATACAAGGTTTTGTTGCTGCATTGAAGTACTCCGAATTTCAGCCATTCGCAATAGTGGAGTATAGGGTTTTTGGCTGTAAATCAGCAACTTAAGGTTTTTTTTAATTGATGATTTATAGGGCGATTTTCTGAAGTTAGGTTTGTAATTGAGGTTTTTATTACAAAATTATATTAAAATAATTATTATTATGAATAATTATAATTAATTATCAAACTAAGGTGTATTATGGCTTCAATTAACGGCCCCATTCCTGATGGCTCGCAAAATCAACCTAAATTGAGTGACTTACAATTTCCGGGAGCTCAAAATTTTGATCCAGCTTCTGTTCACCTAAGCCCTGGCAAAGCACAAGATTGCGAATTAAAGTGTTTTGATTTTATGAAAGAAATGCAAAAACCAGGGGCAACATCTCAGGGAGCTATGCAATCGACGGGTATGCAAAAAGTATTAGATACACTGCAAACATTTTGTACTAAGAATCCAGGTAACCCCGGATCCCAGAGTTGTTTAAAGACTTTAGATGATTTTAAACAACAATTACAAAAGCCTGATAGCCCAGACAATAATAAAATTCTCATCCAAAAAACAGAAAATATTAGTTATGCCATCGCAGGTTTAGTTAAATAAGTTAGTTAAAATTAGTAACTAATATAAATTAAAATAATTTATATTGATTAATTAAGTCTATACTTTCATAATTAACTTTAAATTACAGCTTATTACTAATTGCTGTTTTTGGCTTGAAGGAGCTAATTATGAAAAGTAGTAGCGAAGGGCGTTCTTCCGAATATGATATGCTTCGCGAAGCGCTGGCCAATCTAAACTCCATTGCAGAATGTGAGTCATTAGCAGATCTTGTTATTACTGAAGATAATCAGTTAGCTTTGCCAAAAAAAGGCGATGTTGCATTTCTGACACCGGGATCTAAAGAAGACAGTTCTCGTAAAGTCGAGGTTATGCGCAGCACTTTTCGTTATGTTTTAGAATATATACGTCGTATCTATAATAAAGAAAATGGTGTTTTTCGTAATAAAGCCACCTTGCAGGGTATACAAACGATCATGGTTTTAGTAGGCGAGGTCGCCAATAAACTCGATCGTTACACGAGTATATTTAAAAAGGCTCATGGCCAGACTGTAGTTGAGCTCAAAGAGTATAAAGATTTACAAGAGTTTTATCAGAATAAAATCATGAAACCCATGCAAGAGCGTTTGCTACTTGGAGATGTTTCTCAAAAAATTCTCAAGGATTCAGTTAAACCAGTCGTAATTAATGTTGAAGAAAAAGCAGAGACAGAACAAAAGCTTTTGGCTCAAGCACTTTCTAATTTAGATGCTGTTAAAGAAGATGGAGATTACGATCTATTTTATCTTTACAAAGAAGATGGAACACCTTTTTTTAACGAATCTTTAATTAAAGATATTCAAAATGCTTACAACGCTAATATTCACGAAGATCAACAGTATGTTGGCGATGATCCTTTTTTGCAGGTCAAAAATTGGGAAGATAAACTACTTTTAAGTTGCTGTCAGCAAGGCCTTACCTCGATTCGATCGCCTCTAGAGGCATTTTATCATGAAGCTTTAAAACATCAAGACCATGAAGTGGTCTCAAGTTTACATAAAGGTCTAATGGCATTAATGCTGGGATCTAGCGCTAAAAATTTATTGCGCCATTTTTCTGTTAAATCTTGTTATCAATATTTTGTAGACTTTCAGATTTTTTTAAGACAAGCAATGCGATCTGGTGAGTATTACAAATTACTTGACCGCCCTCCTAGAAAAACGCAAAGGCTTTTAGCATCCACTATGGATATCATTCATACTCTTTGCCTATCTTTATACACGCATGTGCAACCGCGGCAAGAATTGATACACGGTTTAGAAGCCATTGTGGAAAGAGCTCCCAAAAAAACGCAGCCACCAACTGTTGATACGCCCAGCGTGCAACTAGACTATTACTATGAAATGTTGGGAAGCGTAATTAAACATTTTCCTAACGGTCCTCTTTTTAAAGCTTTAGATTTAGTCATTGAAGGACAAGTCCAGACATTTGATCCGCTGTTGTTGGCAATACTGCCACATATGCTCTTCAACGTGTACATGGGTGAGAAAAGCTTTTCTGTATTAAATATAGCAAGCCCAACAGCTCAGACTTTTATTCATAAAGCTGTGATGGTCGATGAATTCAAAGGTTTTTTGCGCAGCTATGCTGAGCGCAAAAAAATGCATCTATTGATCAATTTGCAAGATCGAACATCATGGAAAGAATATGCAAGAAGCCATGCATTAGAAGAATTACAAATGCAGGCTGAATATACAGAACACTACAGTGAAGCCACACTCACAAAGGACACTGATTTTTATTATCAGTTAGCACCGTACCATAATTTGGATGATGTCGAAGGATTTATTACTCAATTTAAAGAGCATTTGAGCTCTTTACAATCGGGTTTTTACTTTCCAGCACGCTTTATGGGTGCACTATTTCCAGAGTTCATAGATCACCTTTTAAATGGTATTCACAGCGCTTTTTTTCATCAAAAGCTGTTGCTAAATCGTAGACAGCGCTTAGATTTTATTGAAATCGCCTACTTCTTTATTCAATTAAAATTGATAGAAATTAGCGATGCTTCATCTGTGAGTTTCACTTGTAAAGATAGCCTAGACGTTGGATCAACTGCATCCGTTCAGTTTTTTTTACTTTTAAAGTTATTGAACGGTCAAAAAGTCGAAGACATGGATGCTATTATGGCTATGTTGTTTATTCCAGCATTATTGCATCGAGAAAGGATGATTGATCATGAACGTTTCACGCGCATGATGAATGTTTTAAAGTTTGTTGAAGCTGAAGTCAGCGGTTTAAAAAATAAAGAGCGGCAAACTAGGTTTCAAGATAAGCTAGGACCATTATTTGATTTGCCGCTGTTTAACACGCAGATCACAGTTCCGGAAAAAGAATCAGTTTAATAAATATCTTCATATTTTTTAGTGAGATATTGGATGTAAGGCGTGTAGTTAGGTGGATTTTTAGTCACCTTTTCTACAAGTTCTTTAGATGAGAATCGTCTACCATGACAATGGATATTTTGATTCAACCAGTGTTTAATGAACTTAAGGTCACCCGACACAATACGCTCTTTCCAATCTGGATTGTCTTTTTGGAAGACTTCGAAAAACTGAGCAGCATAAAGATTTCCTAACGTATATGTTGGAAAATATCCAATAAGACCACAAGACCAGTGGACATCTTGCAAACAACCTTCTGCAAAAGTTGTTGGAGTAATTCCTAAATACTCTTGCATTTTAGCATTCCATGCCTCTGGAACATCTCGAATTTTCAACGATCCATCAATTAAAGCTGATTCCATTTCAAAACGTAAAATAATGTGCATTGAGTAAGTGACTTCATCTGCATCGACACGAATAAGTGTTGGCGCTACGCGGTTGTAACCTTTGTAAAACGCATCGAGATCAACTCCGTCTAATTGGGAACTGGCAGCTTTTTTTAAACGCGGGTAAAACATTTTCCAGAACGGCAAGGATTCTCCGATAAGAATTTCCCAAAAACGAGATTGGCTTTCATGGATACCCATGGATACTGCTTCACATAGTGGAGTGCCATAATGTTGAATGGGTAAACCCATTTCATACAAAGCATGCCCACCCTCATGTAAAATGGCTCCAATATTAGATTTAAAAAAAGTTTCATGCCACCTTGTTGTTATTCGACTATCGGTTGGATGAAACGATGTAGAAAATGGATGCGATGAAAAATCGAGACGACCCATTGTCCTGTCATATCCCATGTCATCTAACAATTCGTAAGATAGATCCATTATTGGTTCTTTCGGAAAAGCTTGTTTTAAAAAGCTGTCGTTAACTTGTGGGGCTTGACCAATACGCTTAAGTAAAGTTTGGACTTCAAGGCGCAATTTTTTGAATAGGATTTCGATGTCGCTTTTTTTGCAATTAGGTTCATATTCGTCTAGAAGAGCATCATAGGGGTGTTCGTTATATCCTAAATAATCGGCTTTTTTTCGGCTAAATTCGAAAATTTTTTCAAGATATGGAGCAAACTTGATGAAAGAGTTTTCTTTTCTTGCATCAGCCCATACTAATGTCGCTTCACTACATAGTTTCTCGTTTGCTTTAACAAAAGAAGTCGGTAGTTTTTTTGCGTGAACATAATCACGGCGCCATAATTTTAAAGCAGATTTTTTTTCATCATCGACATTAGCTAATATTTTGCCCGATTTAATATCGATTAATTTGGCTAATTGATTGCTGAACCGTTTCGATGTTCGCATGCGGTGATAAACACTAGCTAAAGTTTCTAATTGTGCAGCGCGAGATGCAGCACTATTACAAGCCATGTGAGTTTCTTGATCCCATTGCAATACTCTCAAAGCAGCTTCGATATTGTGTATCTCTTTGCCAATTTTTTGAAGTTGTGAGTAATCGTCGTTGTGCATATGAGATTCCTAGTACTTACTTTTTGAAGAAAAGATTTTAAGCAAATAATAAACAAAGATCTGGGCCACAGGCAATCCAAAAGCTATTGCGTTCGCCAGCAATGTTAAACAACCACTACCTACAAAGTCATCTGTGAACCAATGGGCACCTGTGAATAATCTTGGTAAACAAAATAGTATAGCAAATACCCAGGCAATTTGTCCTATTCGTCGGCCATAAAGATTCCACATCATACTTGCCCATAGTAAAAAGCTTAAAGCATGATCACCGGGGAAGCTATTGGAGGAGTGATCGCGAATCATTGGATCATTAAGTAGTTTAGATAGCCAAAGGCTGTCAGGGAGCACCATTGTGGGGCTTTGACGATAATGTAGATCCAAACCAATTTTAATTAAGAGCCGATTGAGTATTTGTATGATGACTAAAATGTAGATAGCCATAAACAATATTTTTATAAGTCTTTCTTTGCGCTGACCTTTATTCCATAAAGCATATGTAAAAGTGATGGCCAACATAATGATATCAAAAATAATATCAGCAGATCGTCTAGAAAAAATAGCTATAAAATTTTGTAAAGTAGCACTTACCTTTAAGGTATCATTGAGAGATCGAAAAATGAATACATCAATTTGATCCCAGTAATATCTTGTGGGTGGATATAGCCAGCTGCCAAATATAATGACTGCAGCAATAGTCAAAGAGAAAAATTGTCGCCAATTATATTGAATATAATTTTTTTTATCTTTTACTGGAGGAGAAATAAAATTGAAAGTTTTTT
>JAEMRK010000003.1:16721-63246 GCA_016463375.1 Parachlamydiales bacterium
GTATAAAAATCCGTTGTATTCTAGGTCCAATGCATGTGATTAATTCGTGTGCATTAGTATTTCCATTAGCGGCAAAGTTCTCTGGAGATAAATAGTTTCCAAAGCGGTCTTCACCAAAAATTAAAACTGGGTCTCCAATAGCTGCATTAGGGATATCTGTGATATTAATCATCATGAAATCCATGCATATTGTGCCAACCATCGGTGCTATCTGACCTCTAACTAATACATGCCCTTTATTACTATAATGTCTATGTAAGCCATCAAAATAACCAATTGGTACAATGCCTATAATTTCAAAATCTTTTTCAACTGTATAAGTGCGTCCATAGCTAATGCTTTCACCTTTTTTACAAACATTGATTCCAGCAATTCGAGATGTCAAAGAAATAGCAGGTTTTAAGTCAAGTTGACTGCGAGTTATTGCAGATGGATATAAACCGAAAATTCCAAGTCCGAGTCGTACCATATTCAGTTTCTGATTGAATTCTGGTCTATTAAATCTTAACGAGGCACTTGTATTCGATGCGTGACACCAAAAAGGGCAAAGGCATAATTTTTCTAAACTGGTTATTAGAATATGAAAATTGTCGATTTGGCTCAAGGTAAATTCATCGAATTCGGCATGATCTGCAGCAGCAAAATGAGTCATAATACCTTCAAAATAAAGGCCTTTTGAATTACTGATGAGGTGAGCAAGCTCTATTGCTTCTTCTGGCTTACAACCAAAACGACTCATTCCAGTGTCTACATGTAGGTGGACTTTAGTCAGTACACCTTTTTTTAATGCGCATTCGTTAAGAGCATTTATGGTGGCAGCATTACTAACAGCCACTTGAAATTGCCATGCAGTTATTTTTTCAACTTCATAAAGAGCTGCATTTATAACAAAAATATCTTGGATAACACCATTTCGTCGCAGTGCTATACCCTCATCAGGATGAGCTACTCCTAAGATATCTATTCCTTGTTGGCTTAAAAATTTAGCTAAAATGGGACTATCTGTACCATAGGCTAAGGCTTTAACCATCACCATAATGCGCGTTGATGGTTTCAGTGCGGCACGAAACTGCTCTAAATTATGTTCAACAGCGTGTAAATCGACTAGCAGTCGATTTTCACCCATCACTTCATTAAAAGATTGAACTAGATTGTCTATAGTCTCTTTTACAGGTCCTTGCAGTAAAATTGTATCTTCTTTGCGAATTGAATCTCTTAACGATATAATGGCTTCTTGCTGATTTGAAAATTGACGCCATGGTATGGAATGAGATTTTAAGACACTTATAAGTTTTTTGTGGTCGCCAATTAATAATAATTCATCAATTTTGGCATTGGAAATATCATCGACAATTTGTGTGTATGACGACATTGAGTGCGCATTGTCACTTCTTAAGCCTTTAAAAAGATAAAATTTCCGCCCATGAGTTGGAACGTGTGCTAAATTTCCAAGTGCCATTTTAACTGATAAAGGATCGCTTGAATAGGCACTATTAATAAATGTGGCTCCCCAAGGTGAAGTCCAAATTTCAGTTTCCATAGGTTCTGGGCAATACTTTTTTAAAGCATTTTTAATTGTATTTTTAGTAATGCCTAATAGCCATGCAGCTTTAATACAAATATTGAGTTGAGCTATAAAATATCTAAATCCAGAAAAAACATTATGCTCAAAAATTTCACCATCAGGAAAATTGATCTTGTACAGCATGCTATTGTTTTGCATTAAGCCAAAGGCTGCAGCATGTGGTAGATCTGGATTTTGTTGATCCCAATAATAAATTGACGCCTGTATTTGTTTTAAATAAGGATTTAGTAAAGCATCAGTTGGTAAAAGAACAAAGCCTTCTTTTTTGACACTAATTAGTAGTTTAATCTTTTCTTCAGCTATTTTTTGCTGAGAATGTAAAGTGCTTAAATGCGCTTTGCCAATACCTGTCAATAAACCAAAATCTGGTTGAATCATTTCAGCTAAACGCTCCATTTCATTTTCGACAGAAATACCTGCCTCAATGATGGCAAAATCAGCATTTTTTGGAATTTGAAGTAAGGATAAAGATACGCCAAGTTGAGAGTTAAAACTCTCCGGCGATGCATAGCAAGTCGTTTGACTCTCTAATAAGGTATACAATAGATCTTTTGCCATTGTTTTACCCTGAGATCCAGTAATGGCAATGACTTTTGCTAATCGCTGCTTTCGATAACATGCAGCTATTTCTTGCAATGCCAATAATGGATGATCGACATAAAGCAATTGAGTTGCTTTACAATCTTGGGGAGGAGTAAATGATTTTTTAACCAAGGCAAATTGAGCTTGTTGTGATATGGCTTCTGACACATACTCATGCCCATTGTGATGTTTACCCTCTAAGGCAATAAATAAGGCTTGACGCGACTCAATACGCCTTGAATCAATGGCAATTTGATTAATGATGGACGATTTTTCTTTTCCACCTGCTGCGACATAACCTTTCCATTGAACAAGATCTAAAGGTTCCATGTTTTACCCTAAAAACAATAAATTAATTTCTTTTCAGAAATGCTTTATAGCTAAAAGGAATAAGTAATGCTAGTAATGGAAGCCATATTGTGAAAAATGGGGGAGCTACATCATTTTCTGCTAGTACGCATGATGAATGCATAATCATGTAAAAGATGACAAAACCGATAATACTAATGGCATAAATTGAAAATAGCGGGAAGTTACGATCGTAGCGCATGCAATAAGGGCCAGTTGCTATAACCGCTAACAGACAAATCAGAGGCAAAGCGATCTTATAATTTAATACACCTATAATTTCACCACTGGAGTGATGTTGATGTCTTTTAGCCTTATAGTACGATGTAATTAACTGAGTCAAAGATTGCTCTCTTGGAGGTATCAATACAGTTTGTAAAGACATCTCTTCGAATTCAATATTTGGAAATTCTTGAGTTTGAAATGTTTCACTAACAACAAATTCACCAGCGCCATTGCGCTGTAAATGATCTACATATTTTCCAACAGGTATTTCTTTACTATTTAAATCGATATAAAGTGTTTTCATGCGGTAGATATCGTTGGACGTTTTAATCCAGAAAATATCATTAAATGAATGTTTGGCAGAGTCATAGTGTTGATAAATTAAATGACTATCATCTAAAAGAGTCAATGCATTGACATGAGATGCATTTTTAGACGTTAGACCCTTATTAAAAAAGGCCTCTTCAATAACCTCAAGCCGTGCAACGGCTTGAGGTTGTATCCATTGAGTATTTATGTATAAAATTGTTGTACAAGCTAAGGCAAATAAAACAAACGGCGTTAATATTTTACGAATTGAAATGCCGCCTGCCATTAAAGCAACAAGCTCTTTACTTTGATTACACCCAGTTAATACCTTCAGCGTTGAAATCATCAATGCAAAGGGGAGTAGTATGTAAGCCCTTTTACTAATATGGCACAGATAGTATTGACCAATAGTTGATAAGGGGAAGTGCTTATTGGTAAAGACTTGAGCGTGGAATGCATAGTCGATTAGCATGTACAGGAAGTAAAAACTAAACAATAATAAGCTAAAAACTTTGAATGCTTCTTTAAGATAATAACGTTGCCAGATCAATGTCATTCTTCACCTCGAGATAATCGGTTCACACGACGAACCCCGACAAATGAGATCAAAAGATAGGGTAATGAATAGAGTATTATGGCGAGATAAATCCATTTGCCCGTTTCTTTAGCTGTTACAAATGTGCTCATTGTTAAAGTAGCTAATCCAATTACCAACCATAAGGGTTTTTGAGAGCGTTTGCGACCTATACTAAGGCCCATAGTTGCTCCTAAAAATGTAAACGCAATAGGTGATAGACCATATGAAAAACGTCTGATGATCTCACCGTGAATTTTATTTAATTGTTGCTTTAGGGTTTTTTTGTCGACTGATACAACATTATTATCTAAAACGTTTTGAATATCTGATGCTTGATGCAAAAGCATAGGCATACATAAGTAATCCACACTTAAGCGAAAACGCGTCTTTTTTAAAATTTGAGAAAATTCAGCTGCTGGGCAAAAAAATGATCGTTCATTCTCCAGAATTAGATGATCGAAGTTGTTATCTTCAGTAGTCGGTAAACTGGATATTAAACAGGTTTGTTCTCCCTTTAAAACGTCTTCATTAAGAGATAATTTTTTAGCGGTAAAAAGATTCAAGCGACCTTGGTTTTTGTTGTTAACAACAACGACAACGTCTTGGGCACTTTCAGCGCCATTGCGCTTGCCCGTTTCAACAAAAACTTCTTTTTGTTTCAGGAACTGAACATTTTGTAAAATTACTAATGGATTCATTGAGGTGAGCTGATTAATCATCTGTCTAGAAGCTAGATGCGTTCTAGTCGTAATCTCTGAAACGATATAAGTATTGGCAATAGCTACAATACTTGCTGCGACCATTACAGGTAAAAGTATTTCTTTTAAGGAGATGCCACATGCACGAAGTGCTGAAATTTCATAACTAACGCTCATACGTCTTGTTAATACAAAGGCTGACAATAGACAAGATAAAGGCAAAGCTAATGGAAGCGTGTGGGGCATTTCATATAAATTAAATAAAAAAATATGTTTAAGCGTTGCGCCCATGGCTGCAAAACGAGCAGTTTCTTCAAGACGTGTAACAACTAATACTGCCATAAAGGCAGTAGCTGTTAGAATCATGACTTTAAAAAATTGGGATATTAAATAGCGCCACAAGTGGGGCATAAACCTATCCTTAAATGCCTGGATGAAAAAGGGCTAAACATTGATAATTCTAACGGATTTTGTCTTTTAATAACATTTCCCTTTGGCGAAAATTATGGAACAACTGAATTTAAAGGAATGGTTTATCAAAATCGGTGATAATGAACTAGGCCCCTTTAGCATTAATGATTTGCGTTATGATAGACGAATTAATTTTGATACGTTAGTCCGTAAATTGAATTGGCCTATTTTTATACCCCTTGGCCAAGTAAAAGAGTTAAAAGAATTTTTTGACGATGAAGATGATGTAAAACAAGATAAGTCAAACGAAAAAAAAATTGAATCAGATGTTGATTTTAGTGTGTTAGCCGATCGTCGAGATCCAAATCAGTACTATTTTTACATATTAATCATTTTATTTATTACAGGTTGGATTTGCTACCGTATATGGGGCTAGTAAAAGATTTTTTAGATTTAAATTATAGTTACGAAAAACCATTGCTTTTAGGTTTTTCTGGAGGATCAGACTCATCTGTTTTACTCCACCTCCTACTCGATATTCGTTCTAAAAAACCTTTTCCACTCCACCTTGCCCACATAGATCACGGGTGGAGAGAAGAAAGCCATAATCAGGCATTAGATCTAAAAAAGTTAGCTGAGTCTCTTAATTTACCTTTCCATAGCATTAGGCTTAAAAAATACGATGGCATCAATCTTGAAGAAGAGGCGCGTAAGCAACGTTTCATTTTTTTTAAGAAAATTTATCGAGAATACCAGTGTGAGGCGCTTTTATTAGCTCACCAAAACCAAGATCAATCTGAAACAGTTTTTAAAAGATTGCTTGAGGGCTCACATTGGACGAATATGCAAGGGATAAAGTCTATGTCTACATACGATGGCATGATTGTATGGCGGCCATTATTAAAAATGAGAAAAAAGGACATTGAAAAAGTCATTGAAGAAAAACAGCTTCAAGTTATTCGCGATTCCACAAATTTAGATGCCCGATTTTTAAGAAGTCGTATGCGTTTAAGCCTATTTCCTTATCTAGAAGCACAGTTTGGAAAGAATTTTAATAATAATATTGATCGTTTATCATTGACTATTCAAGAATTTAACAGATATTTTGATAATAAATTATCAAAATATCTGAAACAAAGTTCTAAAGGTCCTCTTGGTGTATTTTTAGATCTTAATGAATTGGAAGAACCAATTGAGATCGAATTTGTCGTCAAAAGCTTTTTCCAAAATAATGATCTTGTTTTGTCAGCAACCGAACTCTCAACAATAGTATATTTAATTCATAGCCATTCCACGAATAAAACGATGACGATCAAAAACCGAATGGTTGGAATCGATCGACGTCATCTTTTTTTATTTAACGACCTACCAATCAGCGAAAAAAATCGTGAAATCATCTACGATAAAAAGGTTTTAACGGGCTTATGGTCGGGCGAATTAACCCAAAATACTGGAAATGAATCAGTTGATTGGAAAAAACTATGGATTTCTGATGTTGAAGTGAAAATTCCATCAAATATTGAGTGGATGGGTTTTTTTCCTGATCATTGTGATGAAAAACAGCGCGAAATCTTAAATAAATGGTGGTCTAAGCATAAAATTCCCGCTTTTTTGCGCCAAAAAGTCCCCATATTGGGGTCTGGAAATAAAGTATTACACGAATTTTTAACAGGTAAGTCCTTGTCTATCACTAGTTCTCAACGTGTTTTTTTGTTAAGAATTAATAAATAAAGATTTGGGATATTGAAAACCAAGTGTCGCTTTGCTATACTTCGCAATATGATAGACTTCACCTTTTTAGGTCCCTGCTGTTGGGTAATAGGAACTAGGTCATCTTGCCCTTGATTAATCACCCTTTCTCGAAACATGAAATTAAACCATGCAATGTCTCAAAGGAGAGGCTTGGAAGTCTTTTTCTCCTTTGTAAAACCCTGTTTTGGATAAAAAATTATGGCTAATGATAATAATCCCAATCAAGATCAAAAACGTGGTTTCCCAGCCAGTTTTCTTATTTTTATACTGCTGGCTATCTTTGTGGTTGTACTCATTCAGAATTATTCGAGTGGTAAAATAGCAAAGGTTTCTTTCAGCTACGAGCTTGAACACCTAGTTAATCTTGATTTAATTCGTCCTGAAGAGAGCCGCAAGATTGCGGTTAATGACAATTTTGTCACCTTTTCTGGGCAGTTTCGTGATAAAGAAACAGATGAGGGTAAAAAGCGTTATAAGTTTCTTAACTTGCTTGACGTCAACCACACAGAGACAATTAAAAAAGATCAACTTGCTCAAGAGCTTACTACTGAGCGTGCTGATATCCGGGAAGCTGCAGATTGGTATTTGCATTTAAGCGGAATCTCTATACCGGTTGATGGATACCATGTCGTAGATGCAACTTATGATACACCCGACCAAATCAACAATATTACCATTGCTTCTTTGAGCGATAAAAGTATTGTAAACCTACCCGCATTGCACCAAAAGTTTGAAACCGTAAAAGATAGTTTAAGTTCTAACGAACTTTACACTTTTGGTAGTGAATTGCTTATATATATTCAAAATTTGCGTTCTCCCCATCTCGGTATAGGTAATGAGGTGATGAAACAAACTTTGAAGAGTTTGTACACGGACATTTTAAACGCAAATTCAAATGCACAGTTAACGCCTAATCAGCTTTCGATTATTTACAGTAATGCTTTAACGCAAGTTTCAAGTATAGTGTCTCAGCTAAATCAAGAGACCGATCATGTCCGTTTAGCGCAATTACGAAGCGTTCGTAATTATCGGGAAGATATTGAGCAATATGCGCAAGTATCTGATACATTAGAACAAAATAAAGCGCAGCTTGATAAAGCTCGCGCATCTGTTGCTAATGTGATTTGGTACTTCAACAATAAGCAGTTATCAACCAAAGCATTAGAATCTCAAGATGCGGAAACTTATTCGCATTGGTATGCTGATGCGAATAAGGAGTGGAATGACTTTAATGAGAATAAAGGCGCTTTTTTCAAAGCTCCTGATCAACCGATGAATCTCGTTTTAGAAAAGACTTTTAAAAGTGAAGAGCCAGCACCTAATTATTTAAGCTATCTTTTCACGTTTTTACCAGTATTATTGGTTGCCTTTTTAATATATTTTGTCTTCTCAAGACAAATGAAAGGCGTTGGTGGAAGTGCCATGAATTTTGGTAAATCACCAGCTAAACTTTTAACAAAAGCTAATAATAGAATTACCTTTAAAGACGTAGCTGGTATCGACGAAGCTAAAGAAGAATTACAAGAAATTGTCGAATTTCTAAAAAGTCCTGGGAAGTTTACAGCGCTTGGTGCCAGAATTCCTAAGGGTGTTCTTTGTGTAGGACCTCCAGGAACTGGTAAAACTCTTTTAGCTAAAGCTGTCGCAGGTGAAGCTGATCGACCATTCTTTTCCATATCAGGGTCTGACTTTGTGGAAATGTTTGTGGGTGTTGGCGCTAGCCGTATTAGAGATTTGTTTGATCAAGCTAAGAAAAATGCCCCTTGTCTTATCTTTATGGATGAGATTGATGCTGTAGGTCGTCATAGAGGCGCAGGTATTGGTGGTGGTCATGATGAAAGAGAGCAGACATTGAACCAGTTATTGGTTGAAATGGATGGTTTCGATTCTAATGAAGGCGTTATCTTAATGGCTGCAACAAATCGTCCTGACGTTTTGGATAAAGCCTTATTAAGGCCTGGTCGTTTTGATCGTCGTGTAGTCATAGATCTACCTGATTTAAAAGGACGTTTTGAAATTTTAAAAGTTCATGCTCGCAAAATCAAAATTGACCCTAGTGTGGATTTGATGTCCATTGCTAGAGCAACTCCGGGTTGTGCGGGTGCCGATTTGGCAAACCTATTAAATGAAGCGGCCCTGATGGCTGCTGGTAAAGGACGAACAGCTGTAACTGCACAAGAGACTATGGAAGCTTGTGATAAAGTCCGTTATGGTAAAGAGCGTCGTAGTCTAGAACTCGACGATAATGAAAAATTAACAACAGCCTATCATGAAGCAGGCCACGCTGTGGTAAGCTTAGTTGTTAAACATTCAGATCCTGTCGAGAAAGTAACTATTATACCCCGTGGATTATCTCTTGGAGCCACACACTTCTTACCGAAAAAAAATCGCTTGAGTTACTGGAAAGCTGAACTCAACGACCAAATGGCGGTCTTGATGGGTGGTCGTTGTGCTGAAGAGATTTTCGTTGGCGATATGTCTAGCGGTGCTCAACAAGATATAGATCAAGCTACACGTTTAGCTAGAGCTATGGTTTGTGAGTGGGGAATGAACGACAGTTTAGGCCTTGTAACTTATGACAAACGCAATGATGGCGGTCAATATTTAGGTATGACATCGCATGATAAAAACTATTCTGAGTCTACAGCAGAAAAAATAGACGCAGAGGTTAAAAAATTAACGGAAGCGGGTTATTTGCATGCAAAGAATCTTCTTCTGCAGTATCGCGAACAAACTGAGCTAATGGCTAGAATGTTGATCGAATTTGAAACTTTGGATGCTGATGATGTTCTGAAAATCATGAATGGTCAATGGACATCAGATGATAAAAAAGAACGTTTGAAAAAAGCTGATGAAGCTCATAAAAAACAACCTATTTCACCACCACCACCTCCTCCGATTATTGATAAAGATCGCGGTGGGGAGACTTTAGTCACTTCATAAGAAAGAGCCTCAGATGAAAATCTGAGGCTTTTTTTTATTTCGTTATAATCTTTTTATTTAAAGGAATGAAGGTTTCCGCGTGATATTTCTTACGTAGCTCTTCGTACTGATTTTTGTCGTATATTTTCCAAAACTCTTCTTCAGGTATGTAAGTTTGTCCATATAGCATTTTTCGTCCTCCAACTAAATCACAATTATGTTCTAGCAATTTTGTTAAAGCTAAAGATCCAATGGATTTTTGGGGTTTACCGTAAACACCGACATTTATGAAATTATGATCGGAAGAAAAATTAGGGCTTAAAAATTTTGGTTTATTGGTTTTTTTAATGGGACATAACCACAATGGCCAAATTTGACCAATATCCATAATTGGCAAAATGAAATTGAAAGCTTTATCAGCTGGAATATAGAAGTCTTGAATAACGAACAAATTTGCCAATGTTTTTTCGCTGACCATATGTAATGCTTTGTACAAATTAGCACAACTTAATAAGCGATTAAATTGTAAACGAAAACTCCATGAAGGGTATGTTGGTTTATCAATTTGGGCCAATACTTTGGGATCTTTTTTCTTGGTTAACAAAGCGCGTATTGTTGATAAATTATTTAAATAGGCGCCCATCCAAAAAGCCCCTAGGTCATAGCGGAAGATATAATCAAAAGTTGGCATTATAATAGTTGTAGATTCATCAGCTGTTTGATAAAACCATTTAGAGGATACAGTGGACATTTTGTAATTAGGTTTATCATCACTGTAACGTCCCTCTATTATAACACAATGTGATGGATTGTAGGCGATACCTTCGATAAAATCACTATTGTGTTCATATCTCAGTGACTCTATTTTTTCTAATCCATCAGGTATTGATTTAAAATGATGACAAGTAAGGGTAACGGCTTGTTTTGCAGGCATTAAACGTATTTTTAATGCGACTATGATTGCAAGCGAACCATAAGATCCGGATAATCCATAAAAAAGGTCGGAGTTTTCAGCAGCGCTCAAAGTAAGTTGAGTTCCATCGCCTAGTAATACTTCGTATTCAAAACATTGATCGCAAAATTGTCCATAACGGTATGAAGAACTCTCTAGCCCTGATCCCATAACAGCACCACCGGCTGTAATATTTTTGAATTCAGGAACAACAGGTGGAATTAAGCCATGTTTTAAAGTCTCTTTACATAGTTTTTCCATCGTCACTTTTGGCTCAATCCAGGCATAAGTATCTGTAATAGCCAAAATTTCGTCGAAGGATTGGATATCGATCTGTTTGGAAGAGTTTTTGTAAGAAGAACTTCGAGTGGTATTAGAAGGTTTCCGATCGCCTTTTAAGGCGATGGAAGATTTTTTTGACTCAGCCAATTTGACTTGGAGCATTCCCACTTTGTGAGAATGCTCTTTAGACGACTGATAGAATATCATAGTTACATCAAAACTTTTCGGCTTAGTTTGTATTGACCACGGTCGTTAACTTCCATGACTTTAACTGTGACGACCTCACCTTCTTTAATATAGGCGAAGATATCGTCTACTCGTTTTTTATCTAATTCCGAAATATGACACAAGCCTTCTTTACCAGGTAGTAATTCAACAAAGGCACCAAAGGCTGCGACTTTTGTCACTTTACCTGTATAAACTTGGTTAACTTCAACTTCTGCTATCAGGCCGCTAATGATTTTTTTAGCTTTTTCTAAAGCTTCACCATTATTAGAAGCAATACTGACGACACCTGCATCATTGATGTCGATCTGGACACCAGTCTCTTCAATAATTGCACGAATTTGTTTGCCACCAGGCCCAATGATTGTTCCAATCTTACTCGCTTTAACTTGCATTGTTTCAATGCGTGGAGCATGAGAGGCCATTTCTTTACGACTTGAAGGACAAGCATTCAACATCTTTTCTAAAATATGAACACGACCAGCTTTTGCTTGAGCTAAAGAAGCTTGCATGATGGCATGAGTGATGCCTTCAACTTTAATGTCCATTTGGAAAGACGTGATGCCTTTTTCGTCACCAGCAACTTTAAAGTCCATGTCACCAAGTGCATCTTCAATTCCAAGAATGTCAGACAATATACAGTAATCATGATCTTCTAATATTAATCCCATGGCGATACCAGCAACTGGACGCTTGATAGGAACACCTGCATCCATCATCGCTAAGCAACCACCACAAACAGACGCCATAGATGATGACCCATTAGATTCCATAATATTGGATTCTAAACGGATAGTGTAAGGGAAGTTTTCTGGAGCAGGTAGAATAGCTAATAAAGCACGCTCCGCTAGCTTGCCATGACCAATTTCACGTCTTCCAGGAGCTCCAACTCTATTAACTTCACCAACAGAGAATGGGGGAAATGAGTATTGCAGATAAAATCTATGGTGGCCTTCACCATTTAAGTCTTCATAACGTTGAGCCATAGTTTCTGGCCCAAGAGTACAAACTGCTAAAGCTTGAGTTTCACCTCGTGTGAAAAGAGAACTGCCGTGTACGCGAGGTAAAAGATTTTGCTCAATTGCAATCGGACGAACTTGTGTTAATTCTCGACCATCACAACGAATACGATCCTTCATAATCATAAGACGCATAGCGTCTTCTTTAATTTTTTTGTAAGCGCGATCGACTAAAGCTTTAGGATATTTTTCTTCTGGAACCAAAAGTTCATTAACAATTTCGTCTTTGATCGCTTGCATCGCATCGTCACGTTCATGCTTTTTAAAGATGCGCAATGCAGAATCTAATCGGTTATCAACGATCTTATGGACGTGATCGATAATTTCTTGAGGGACAAGACTGAGTTGACCCTTGTTTTTTGGTTTACCAATCGCTGTTGCCCATTGAGCCAAAGCGTGGCAAATAATCTTAATCGCTTCATGACCTTTTTCAATGGCCTCTAAAACTTCTTCTTCAGTTAAAAAGTCGCAATGACCCTCAACCATTAGGATGCCATCTTCTGAACCGGCGAGCATTAAATCCAAACGTGATTTCTTAAGCTCTTCAACAGTTGGATTGACAACAACTTGATGATCAATAAAAGCGACACGAACAGCGCCGATTGGTTTTATTAAAGGTATGTCAGAAATAACTAGTGCCGCAGACGCTGCACAAATAGCCATAGGTTCTGGAAAATGGATACCATCATATGAATAAACATAAGCTAGTAATTGAACTTCGTTATAATAGCCTTCTTGGAACATTGGACGAATAGGGCGATCAATGAAGCGCGATGCTAAGATTTCACGCTCTGTTGGTCTGCCTTCACGTTTAATAAATCCACCAAGTGTTTTACCAGCGGATGAAAACTTTTCTTGGTAATCGACTCTTAAGGGAAAAAAGCTTGCATTTGGGTCTGCATCTTTAGATGCGCATGCCGATGCGAAAACCATTGTTTCGCCTTGGCGAACCATAACAGAGCCGTTGGCTTGTCTTGCAATTTTACCAGTTTCAAATGTGACGGTTTTTCCGCCAATGTCTACAGAAATTGTATGCGTTTGCATCTCTTTTTCTAGATCCATCATGTATCGGGACTCCTAATTCAGTGTGAAATGAAAAAATGGGAAAAAGAAGAGGGGGATATTAAGTAGAATTCGGAAATCAACCATTAAAGGTTTTAAAAGCTGATTTCCAATTTCTACTCTTGATGCCCTTTGAATTTCTTTTCCCCTAAAATTAAAAAGGCCAGGTAGAATACCTGGCCTAAAGCTTTTGTTGCTCTACTTTCTCAAGTTAAGCCGTGTGATGAGTGTCTTATAACGTTCCGTATCCGTTGAGTTTAGATAGTCAAGCAGTTTACGGCGTTGACCGACTAGTCTTAAGAGGGCAAGGCGAGAGCTGTGATCTTTTGGAGCTAATTTAAGGTGTTCTGTTAGCTCTGCAATGCGTTCTGTAAGAATGGCGATCTGAACATCGGCTGATCCCGAGTCTTTTTTATGAAGTTGAAATTTCTTTTTAATTTCTTCTTTGGTGCTTTTATCTAAAGACATTCAGGCGTTCTCCACTAAGTTTTTAGTAACCACTCAGGCCATTCCCCCCATTTCTAACCATACTGCAAACTCCTCTTGGGCAAGGACTAGCTTTTTGGTATAAAAACTATATTTTGAAGAACAGGTCGAATGGGCTAAGCGGTTACAGTATTTTTGGCCTTACTAAGGACCAGTTCATTGAATTTTATTGCTTTATGTCCTGAGTGTATCACAGTATGCTAGAATAGATCAAGATTTAAGCCTCGTTTTTAACCAATCATTTTCGAGACGATTTCCCAAAAGTTTAAAAAAAAGCCGTTTAACAACTAAATTACAGAAATTTTTTTTGTTGTGACCCAATCCAGCAATGACTAAACTGCATAAAATCGATTTTTTGGGGGACAAATGCTTAAAGATAAAAATTATCAAGAAAAATTCTCATTACTTGATCCGTGGTTCAAGGAAATCATTGATTCTGCAAAAAAAGAATTGAAACAAGAGCATTTATCAAAAGATCGTGCTTTTCAAAAACGCTATTTACAAGGCAAGCCAGTTATCCGTGCAACTGTTGACGAACTTGTAAAAGCCTACTCTGAAGCTATACAGGACGGCGACGAAACCGTTGCTGAAATTGTGTCAACTCGATGGATTTTGCGAAATTCTGAGATTTACACATTTTTCGTTGATCGTTTACAAAAAATTAATCCACAATTTGACCAGATTGAATCGTTATTGGACGAGGATTCAAACAAATTATTGTCTGACGCCAAAAATAATTTTGAAATCTACAGGGTTTATGCTTTTGCATTGTTTAATGCCGTTGCTTTTAGTGATGAAATTTACGAAAACTTAAGAAAAGAAGCATTATCTGAGTTGGAAAAAAATACTCAAGAGCAAAGTCAAAAGCAATCATCTGACGAAGAGCTACAAAATGAAAAACGCACGTTGTTAGAAATGCAGCGTACTATTGATAAATACGAAAAGAAAATCAGTGGACTGCAAAAAAAATACATCCAAGATATGGATGGTTTAAAAAAGCAAATCGCTACTTTGCATAAAAAGCTTGCGGCAACTAAATAATATGCCTCCTATTTTTGAAAATAACGCACAGCGTGATCAGTATTTCATGTTTGAAGCCTTGAAAGAGGCCAAAAAAGCATTTAAAAAAGAGGAAGTACCTGTGGGCGCTGTTTTAGTTCAAAACGATAAAATCATCGCTCGCGGATCTAATCAAGTCGAAATGTTAAAAGACGCCACAGCTCATGCAGAGATGCTGTGCTTAACGGCAGGCTCATCTGCATTGTCAAATTGGCGTCTTTTAAAAACAACACTTTATTGTACATTAGAACCATGTACCATGTGTGCAGGAGCTATGTTATTATCTCGCATACAAACATTGGTTTGGGGGGCTCCCGATTTGCGGCATGGAGCTAATGGAAGCTGGATTGATCTTTTTACAAATGATCATCCATTTCACCAAATTGAAGTGCGTTCAAGAGTTTTGGAAGAAGAGTGTAGTTTACTAATGCGTTCTTTTTTTCAGACTAGAAGACAAAAGTCAATTAATTCTGTTTTTGGCTCTGACGAAAGCGCTTAGATATTCTGCGCATACGCCATTTTTCTTTCCAAGTAAGTGAGTCCTTACCCTGTCTTGCAACTTTTGCTAACATCGCATCCATGAATTCGGAATCCGCACGCACAGATTTGCCAGTTTTTATGTCAAAAATTTTAGAAGCACTAGCCGAATTTTTTGACGAAAAGTTAAATAAATTTGCTATTTTATTATCAAAAAAATGAGTCAAACTAAACGGACTTTTAAGCTTCCAAGCAGCTATAGCGTAGATGTAGCTAACACCGAGCGTTGCCCAAAAAGTTAAAAGAGCGATGTATTGTTGCTTTGATAAATAATCCACACTTGCAAACATAATCAATATTGAGATGAGCCATTTTGCTTTAATGGACATCATGAAAAACACACGGAGCTCAAGGTTTGCAAATAACATTGAAAAAACAAGCAGCATTGAATAGATCATAGCTGTGGGACCATTGATCAATGTATCGTGACCTGTAGTCAGAATTGTCAGCAAAGCAACAATAGCCGATCCAATTGAGGATACTGCAATAAATCTTAAAAAGGATTTTGAACCAACCTCTGCAATAATCGAAGATCCTGCAAACCAAAAAATCGATATATTAAAGAATAAATTAAATAGAAGTGAGAAAGATACACCATCGTTTGGCAAAAATAGCCAGTACGTCAATGGTTGCCATAAATACAATTCCTTAATACCCATTAGCGAAAGACTAAAAAACGCGATAAATTTTGGGAATATTGCAATAATAAAAGTTATTGATGCAAATATCCATAATAAAACTTTTAATATACGAGGAGTGTTAGGAATTTGTGAAAAAAAGCTCATCTAGTTGATATTTCCTTATAAAGTAGCCAGATTTGTTTGCTACAACTGGTAAATCTGTTATATCTTATCCTTTCTAACCATTAATTGCAAAAAGTTGGGGGTTTTGGTGAGGAACGACTATTACCAAAGGTCTTATGATTTACACCGCAAAAGTGCTGGTAAAATCTGTGTTAATTTAAAAGTGGAAGTTAATAACTCAGATGACCTCTCTTTGGTTTACACTCCAGGTGTAGCTAGACCCTGTCAAGCTATCCATGAAAATCCTCAAGAGGCGTGGAACTTAACAATAAAGGGTAACACTGTTGCAGTTATTACAGATGGATCAGCTGTTTTAGGACTTGGCAATATCGGGCCATTAGCAGCTATGCCTGTAATGGAAGGCAAGTCAGCATTGTTTAAAAAATTTGCTAATATTGATGCGTTCCCTATTTGCTTAGATACTCAAGATACAGAAGAGCTCATTAAGACGATACGACATCTTGCACCGACATTTGGTGGCATTAATCTTGAAGATATCGCGGCACCAAGATGTTTTGAAATCGAACGACGTTTACAAGATTTAGGTATACCTGTTTTTCATGACGATCAGCATGGTACGGCAATAGCAGTATTAGCTGCTATGATCAACGCTTCGCGTTTATCATCGAAAGCTATGCAAGATTTAAAGGTTGTCATTTGTGGCGCCGGAGCTGCAGGAACTGCAATTGCACGTCTATTAGCCGGTATCGACTATCCAGATGGAACATTTCCAGCTGTTAAAGACATTATCTTATGCGATTCCAAAGGCGCCGTCAGTGATTCTAGAAAAGATTTGTCGGATGAAAAGCGAGAGTTATTGGAATTTACAAATTTAAATCATGCTCAGGGTTCTTTGCAGGACGTTTTAAAAGGAGCTGATGTATTTATTGGGGTTAGTAAAGGAAACTTACTTAATCAAGACGACATTAGATCAATGGCTGACTCTCCATGGATTTTTGCGATGGCTAATCCAACTCCAGAAATAATGCCCGAAGATGCTTATGATGCAGGAGCTGGAATTGTCGCTACAGGTCGTAGTGATTTACCAAATCAAATTAATAATGCATTAGTCTTTCCTGGAATTTTTAGGGGAGCGTTAGATGCAGGTGCAACCTGTATTACACCTAAAATGAAGCTTGCAGCGGCTCAAGCTTTGGCGGATAGCGTGGTTGATTTATCTAGAGATAAAATCATTCCTCACGTGCTCGACCCCCATGTTTGTGCAGTTGTAGCTAAAGCAGTTGTTGATTCGGTGGAGCCAGTTTCACCTGAATGTCTAGTAAATTAATGTTGTTTTTAAATGCTTTTTTAGATTATTTTATTTCTTTAAATTAGCATTTTTGGAGAAACCATGAAAAAAGATACGCATCCTCCCTATCAAGACGTATTATTTATCGATTCCGCTACGGGACATAAATTTATTATTGGCAGCACGTACAAAACAGATAAAAAAGAAACGCATGAAGGGAAAGAATACCCTGTATGTGTAGTTTCAGTTTCATCTGCTTCACACCCGTTCTTCACTGGTAGTAAGCAATTTATTGACTCTGAAGGTCGCGTTGATAAATTCTTAAAACGTTACGCTAATGCTGGTAAAAAGCAGCAAGATCAAGGCTCTAAAGATCAAGACCAAGATCCTAAGAAAGCAAAATCTCCAACTAAAAAGAAAAAATAATATTTTAGTTTTTTAGTTGCTACCGACAAAGCCAATCAATGAAAGCAAAAATCAATCAGCTTTTAGCGCGTTTCGATGAAGTCGAAGAAGCGTTGGGTAAACCCGACGCTTTTAATGATCCTAAAAGCTATCGTGCCCTAACTCAAGAACACTCTTATCTTTCGCAAGTCAAAAATTGTGCTAGCAATTTAGAAAGTATTGCCAAGCAAATAATTGACAATCGTAAAATGTTGAAAGAAGAAAGCGATGCTGAATTTTTAGAGGTCCTTCAAGAAGACTTAAAAGCTTTAGAAGAACGTAAAGATAAACTCGAAAAAGAACTCGAAAATCTTCTTGTACCTCCAGATCCGACAGACCATGGTAATACTATCATGGAATTAAGAGCGGGGACAGGCGGGGATGAAGCAGCGTTATTTGTCGGTGACTGCGTTCGCATGTATCAATTATATGCAGATAAAAAGGGATGGAAATACGAAAAGCTTTCTTCGGCCCCCTCTGAAATCGGTGGTTTTAAAGAATACGTCATGGTTTTGTCAGGAGAAAATGTCCATCGATTGTTGAGGTATGAAGCTGGTACACATCGCGTTCAGCGCGTTCCTGAAACTGAAACACAAGGTCGAGTGCATACTTCAGCAATAACTGTTGCTATATTATTAGAGCCTTCTGAAGAAGAAGAGTTGATTATTGATGAAAAAGACCTGCGCATTGACACATTGCGCTCATCAGGTGCTGGTGGTCAGCACGTCAATACTACAGACTCTGCAGTTCGCATTACACATATACCAACTGGCATAGTTGCATTCTGTCAAGAAGAGCGTTCTCAACATAAGAATAAAGCTAAAGCTCTACGCGTCTTAAATGCAAAAGTTGCTGAGGGTATTCGTTTAGAAAAAGAACAAAAAATTGCATCACAAAGATCTCAGCAAGTTGGATCGGGTGATCGTTCAGAACGTATTCGAACATATAATTTTGCTCAAAATCGCATTACAGACCATCGCATTAATTTAACGCTATATCAACTTGATCGCGCTATGAATGGCGAATTAGATGATGTCACAACAGCTCTTGTTGCACATTATCATCAAGAAAAATTAGCAGCAGAAGGTGAGGCTGCTTTTTCGTGAAAACTGTAAGCGATATTCTTAAGCTTTGCCAAGACTATTTAACGACAAAGGGAGTTCCTAATCCTAGACGTCAATCCGAAGATTTAATTAGTCTAGCTCTTGGTATAAAGAGATTAGAAGTCTACACGCAATTTGATCGTCCATTAGTTGAAAAAGAATTAGATGTTTTACGTACCTACCTTAAACGACGAGGGCAAAGAGAACCTTTAGCTTATATCCATGGACAAGTTGAGTTTTATGAAACATTAATCGATGTCAACCCTCATGTGCTTATACCCAGGCCTGAAACTGAACAACTTGTTGGTATAGTCGTTAAGGCATTAGAATCAGAATCTTTATCAGATAAAAAATTTGTAGATATTTGCACTGGATCTGGCTGTATAGCTATTTCTTTAAAAAATAAATTTAACAACTTATCTGTTAGTGCATCAGATTTATCTTTGCATGCCTTAGATCAAGCTAAAAAAAATTCTATCAATAACAATGTTGATATTAATTTTTTTCAAGGTGATTTAACCAAACCGTTGATTAACGAAAAATTTGATTATGTAGTAGTTAATCCTCCTTATGTAAAAAAATCTGATATTGAGGGATTGGATCCTGAAGTTCGGCTTTTTGAACCTCACCAAGCATTAATTGGTGGTGAGAGTGGTTTGGAGCTTTATCAACGGTTAGCTGATGAACTTCCCTTGATTTTGAATGCAAAGGGAAGGGTTTGGATGGAAATTGGTTGCGACCAGGCCCAAGACGTTCTTCAATTCTTTTCTAGCACTATTTGGACTATCAAGACAATTTTTCAAGATTGGTCGGGTAGAGACCGGTTCTTTTTCCTTGAAAAAGAGTAAATTTTGACGTATACTCTTTTCATTAAATCTGTTCTCATTTTTGTCATTCACGAAGAAGAATTTAACTGTGATTTTTACTCATGTTTAATGCATTGACAGGTAAGCTACAGCAAGTTTTCTCCAGTTTATCGCAGAAAAAGCGCTTAACTGAAGAGAATGTTTCCGATGCCGTTCGCGAAGTTCGCATGGCATTACTGGAAGCCGACGTCCACTACGGTGTGACGAAGACTTTTGTTAAACGGGTTAAAGACAAAGCGCTCGGTGAGCAGGTCATTAAATCGGTAGCTCCCGGTCAGCAGTTTATAAAAGTTGTGCATGATGAGCTTGTTTCTTTGATGGGCACTGAAGAGCCTTCATTGAAGACGGATTCTAAGCCTTCGATTATGATGCTTTGCGGTTTACAAGGTGCTGGTAAAACGACACATTGTGTGAAGCTTGCAAAGTATATTAAAAAGAAAGAGAGCGGAAAAAAGCCCTTGTTAGTGGCTTGTGATTTACAAAGACCTGCCGCTATTGAACAGTTAAAGACTTTAGGCAGTAAGATTGATGTTCCTGTTTTTTGCCTAACCGATGAATTAGATCCAGTTAAGGTCGCAAAAGCCGCATTAGTCTACGCTAAGGCTGAGGGCTATGATTGCATTATCGTCGACACAGCAGGACGCTTGCATGTCGATGAAGAATTAATGGAGCAGTTAAAAGAGCTCAAAACGTTACTGAATCCTGATGAAGTGTTATTTGTGGCTAATGCTACAACTGGACAAGACGCTGTAACATCTGCATCAGAATTTCACAAGCATATTGGCATTACGGGGTCGATACTGACAATGCTCGACGGAAATGCAAGAGCCGGTGCCGCTCTTTCTATTCGAGAAATCACTGGAATGCCTTTAAAGTTCGAAGGGATCGGTGAAAAGCTTGATGATTTACAGCTTTTCCATCCTCACTCTATGGCAGACCGTGTTTTAGGCATGGGTGATACCATTAATTTGGTAAAAAGAGCCCAAGAACATATGGACGAAGAGCTAAGTCAAAAGCTCGAAAACAAGATACGTAAAGCATCCTTTACTTATGATGACTATTTGCAACAAATGCAAGTCGTTAAAAAGATGGGGTCTTTTAATAGTTTACTTAAAATGATTCCCGGACTTGGGAATATGGGCGATCTAAGCGGATCAGAAAAAGAATTTGCTAAAATGGAAGCAATGATTCTTTCAATGACTGTGAACGAGCGCACAGAAAAAGACGAGCTGAGTGTTCCTCGTCGTAAGCGTATCGCTAAAGGCAGCGGGACACAAATTGAAGACGTCAATAAATTGGTAAAAAGTTTTAAAAATGTGAAGCAATTATTTAAACGAATGCCAAACAAAAAACAAATGGAAAAAATGCTGGGAGGATTCGCATGGCATTGAAAATACGATTAAGGCAACAAGGAAGAACAAATCGGCCTTTTTATCGTCTTGTCTTAACAGACAGCCGTTCGCCACGTGATGGTAAATATCTCGAAATGTTAGGATGGTACAATCCTTTTGAAACACAAGAAGATCGTCTTCTGAATGTACGTGCCGATAGAGTGCAACATTGGGTTTCCCAAGGTGCGCAAATTTCTGAAGCTGCACAGACATTGATCAAAAAGGTTGCTCCAACGATTTTGCAAGAAATTACACAAAAGAGCTTAGCTTTACGTGCTAAATTGACACAAAAGCAAAGAGAACGCCGTAAACGCCGTCGCGAAAGCGAAAGCGCAAAAGCGTAACGATTACGATGACCATGCAGGTCGACATTTTGTCTCTTTTCCCAGGTTACTTTGCTAGCCCTCTTAATGAGAGTATGCTCAAAAGAGCTCAGGAAAAAGGTGCGCTTACTGTTAGCCTGCACGATATTCGTAATTATACGGATGATAAACATCAACGTGTTGATGATCGTCCGTATGGCGGTGGCCCAGGAATGGTTATGATGGCCGAACCTGTTGTCAAAGCTCTGAGAGATGTTAAAAAAGAAAATAGCCACGTCGTCTATCTTTCACCACAAGGGGCAAAACTCGATGCGAAAAAAGCGCTTGAATTAGCGCAGAAACCATCACTTGTGTTGCTTTGTGGTCATTACGAGGGGATCGACGAAAGGGCTTTAGCTTTAGTAGACGAACAAATCAGTATCGGTGACTATGTTTTAACTAATGGTTGTCTTGCAGCCTTAGTGTTGATGGATACTGTAATTCGTTTCTTACCAGGTGTATTGGGTGATAGTGAATCTGCAAAACAAGATTCATTTCAAAGCAAGTTGTTAGATTGTCCCCATTTCACAAAGCCTGTTGAATTTGAGGGAGTGAATGTTCCTGAGGTGTTGTTATCAGGTCATCATAAAAACATAGAGCGTTGGCGTCAAGCTGAGAAAATTGAAAAGACGATTGATGTACGACCTGATTTGTGGTTCGAAACAACAGGGGATGAAGTTAAAGACTCTTTTATAAAGTTATTTGTAAAAAACTTGAATGTGAGTCTGAAATTTTATCAAAATGTGGTTAAAGGCACTATTAATCAGATTGATGATCGAAAAGCAATTGTTTCTATCGATAACTATAAATTTTATTTAGTGCAAGAAGAGGTCCAAGACCTCTCTTTGAACAAAAAAATCCTCTTTAGTCGCCCTTTTACTAAAAAGCAGCGAGTAATTAAAGACCCTGATGGGTATTATTGGAGCATTTAATAGTCGAGTGGTTTTTTTCAGCCTTTTAATGTAATTAAAGGGTTTAAAAAAGTAACTAGAGTTAAAATTTTTAAGGAGATCAGACAATGAGCCAATCCGCCACGATTCGGGAGCTGGAAGCGGACCAGTTAAAAAAAGAGATTGTCGATTTTAATGTTGGCGATACCATTAAAGTTTTTATCCGCATTATTGAAGGTGACAAAGAGCGTTTACAGGCCTTTACAGGTACAGTAATTGCTCGCAAAGGAAGTGGTCTTTCTGAGACATTTTCAATGCACCGTATATCATTTGGTGAAGGCGTGGAAAGGGTTTTCTTATTGCATAGCCCAAGAATTTCCCGCATTGAAGTCATGAAGCGCGGTAAAGTCCGTCGCAGCAAACTTTACTACTTGCGTACACGCTCTGGTAAAGCTGCTAAAGTTCAAGAACGTTTGGGTGGCAAAGAACGCGCTAAATCTCGTTCAGCTGCTGCTAAAGCTCAAGAACAGGCAAATGAAGAAGTTTCACCTGAACAAATTTCAGAAGAAAATCCTTCATAATATAAAGAATTAGAGAAACCGGTAAATCGTACTTGCCGGTTTTAGTATTTGCCAACACAATCGACAAATTCGAGCAGGGATTATCGCTTTGCTACAAGATGAAAAGCAGCGTTTAAATACGCTAGTTCAATTCGAAACCGAAAAAAGAAATCAAGGCTATCAACAAATTGCTGGAGTTGACGAAGCTGGCCGGGGCCCATTAGCAGGTCCTGTAGTGGCAGCAGCTTGTATTATTCCAGAAGGCCTTTTTTTTGAAGGTATTAACGATAGTAAGCAATTAACAGATGCTCAAAGACGCAAACTTTTTGATCAGATTGTTAAAGCTGAGGGTGTGAAATTCGGAGTCGCAATTGTAACAGCCTTTGTAATTGATACGATCAACATCTTACAAGCTACAATCAAAGCAATGTTAGATGCTGTGGCTCAAATTGAACCCGATTATTTGTTAGTAGACGGTTTACAACTACCCCATCCTAATTTGCCCTCTTTAAAAATTATTAAAGGGGATGCACGTTCCCAATCTATCGCTGCAGCTTCAGTATTAGCAAAAGTCACACGTGATAATCTTATGCTTGATTATCATAAACAGTGGCCAGATTATGGTTTTGAGAGTCATAAAGGTTATGGCACCAAACGCCATATTCAAGCTCTAACTGCGCTTGGCCCATGTGAAATTCATCGCATGTCGTTTGAGCCTATTAAGAGTATGAATACTAAGAGTACACTAAATTTAACTCAGCTTGTTTATTAGGTATTAATGTTAAGAAGTATGACGGCTTATGGTCGTAAAACACACAGTACAGATATTGGCCGTTTTACAGTCGAAATCCAAACCGTTAATCGCAAATTTCTAGAAATCAATATTAACTTACCGATGGAACTTCGTCGATTTGATATTGATGTAAGACGATGGATTTCTAATTCATTATGGTGTGGACAAGTTAACGTGATGATTCAAGCTAGGTTTTACAATAATCTACCACTAGTCATTACACCCAACATTGCACTAGCTAAACAGTTGAAGAAGGCTTGGGATGATATTGCTGATTCATTGGATATCGACAAATCTTTTAGTTTAGAGATGCTTAAAGGCGAATCTGCGTTAATGCAAGTAGACAGCGATTTACAAAATGAAAATGATTACAAAGATCTCTTAAAGCTAACTGTTCAAGATGCATTAGCTCAATTGGTTGAAATGAAGGAAAAAGAAGGTTACAGCCTTCGTTTAGATTTTGAAAAACGTTTAACCCATCTCCAACTTTCGATGGAGCAAATTGCAAATATTTCCGCGCACCATCCAGTAAAATATAAAGAAAAACTGTCTAAACGCTTAGAAGAAGTTTTACCAGGTTGCGTTGAGAATGAAGATCGTTTGTTGAGAGAACTCGTAGTTTTTGCTGAAAGAACAGATGTCGCTGAAGAAATTACAAGGTTCAATTCACACTTAGCTCAATTTGAAACGCTTTTGAACGGCAAAGATGGTGGCGTTGGTAAAACAATGGATTTCCTTACTCAAGAAATGAATAGAGAGATCAATACGTTGTCTGTCAAAGCGACAGACTTAGAAATCTCGCGCCTTGTAGTCGATACTAAAAGTTGTCTGTCAAAAATCAGGGAGCAAATACAAAATGTCGAATAAAATTAAATTGCTTGGTAATTTACACCGCGGTCTTTTATTCATTGTAAGTGCGCCTGCTGGTACTGGTAAAACTACACTTGTTAAAATGTTGACTGAAGAGTTTTCGTGCGTTCAACGCAGTATATCGACAACAACGAGAGCTATGAGAAAAGGTGAAGTCAAAGACGTTGATTATCATTATGTCGATACTCATACCTTTTTAGAAGAAGTAGAAGAGGGTGTTTTTTTAGAACACGCTACTGTTTACAATCACATGTATGGAACGTCAAGAAAAACAGTTGAAAAACAGTTGTCATCTGGAAATCACGTTGTTCTTGTGATCGATACACAGGGCGCCAAGCAGATCAAACATAAGATGTCCGCTATTTCTATATTTATCAGACCCCCATCTTTTGATGATCTTCAAAAACGCCTTGAAGAAAGAAATACTGAGTCCAAAGAAGAAATAGCCTTGCGTTTATCATGGGCTAAGGACGAAATGGAGAAGTGTCGTACTTACGACTATCAAATTATCAATTCAGATATTAAGTCATCATACGATGTCTTGCGTAGTATTTTTATAGCGGAAGAGCATCGTTTATCTGCATTAAACAATCAGGAGAAATAAGTTCATGCCCAATAGTAAGGAATTTTTAACCAGTGAGCAAATTAGCAGAAGATTTAATAGCTCTTTTGACTTAGTTAAACATGCTGTTAGGCTTGCTAAAAATATGATTCGTTCAGGACGTGGCACTCGAGTACAAACGACTATTCAAAATCGCGCTTATCAAATATTACTAGAAATTGCTGACAACAAAGACGTTTTTGATGATATCCCAGAGCCAGAAGAACGCACAGCTGATATGCATCATCATCAATCAGACGATGCGCTCAGGAAAGCTCAAGAGCGCAAACGTCATAACTTGACTTATTAAGCTTTAATAGGCTTTTCGATATTCAAAATATCAAGTAAAGATGGAGCATTATGAGGACGACGTGTTGGTAAATCCAACGCGTTTAGGTTAATTGGGTATGGTTTAGGCCCAATAATAGGTTCATTTTTTGAACTCTTCTTCCATGCCGGTAAAGCAGGCATTCTGCGAGTGACATCAGTCGGTTCAAATATTTGAGTTTTTAAGTTATTTGTATCGCGAACATACTGCTTTTTTGTTGGATTTTGGCGTTCAAAATAAGTTTCATTATATTCTGCTGCCAAATCGCTAGTGTTTACAATGGGATGTTCGTAATACTGCCTATTGTTGTTTTGAGCATTGAGATAATGCTTTTGACACTCATCTTCAGCTTTTTTAAGCTTCGGTGCTATCAATTTAGCTTGGACAATTTCGCTAATTATGAAAATGCCGATCGCAATTGCTGGTCCCCAAATAGGAATAGCAACAGCTCCCAAATATGTTAAAATAGACAAAACGGGTAAAGCCGCTAGTGCAATGGTTTTAACAACGTTTACCAGCAATTTAAAATTGTTGATTTTTTTGAACTCAGCATCAGCAACTTGGTATTTTTTTTCACAGTTAGCATAAGTTGAAGACGTTTTATTTAGCGCTTTATACTCTTGGGCTGTAAGCGTTGCTGATTCTTTTTCAACGGTGTAATAAACTTTCTTAGGCACCTTAGTTAACTTAGGACGCTCAATTGTATAAGTTTTGACTGTCTTACAATCTTTTCCATCTTTGTTTTTGAAAACATATGTGTTTTCAAAAACTGTTCTGGGAGAGATTTCTTGCCATACAATTTTACCGTTTTTAAGAACAGGGTAGGCATTACCTTTTTCAGAAGAAATAACTGTTCTTGAGGCACGATCAGCATTATCTAAATTTTGCGTTGGGAATTTAACACTGTATTTATTTTTTGCTTTAAGAGGGGGATTTTCAATAGTGATTTTACGAATACCCTCGCTTGTATTTGCAAAAATTTCTTTCTTTTTACTGAGATTGACATTTCTTAAATCAGAATGAGGCACATCAGTTACAATCGTTTCAATTTTTGGGCTGACTTTAACATCACATCCATCAATTGTTTGGACAGGTTTTGCAAATGTTTGAATGTGTCTTGTGAATGGTGTAAGATTTTTACCCGGTGATGGAACGATAACACTACGAACAAAATCATTAATTTCTTTGTATTCAAACGACGGTTTTGCACTCAAAATTTTTGCATTTTTATGAAACAGCTTAGCAGTGATTCCATTAAGCTTATCATTTTTAAAAAATGCATTTTTATAAGTAGCATCTTCGGTCAATACTGGTACTAGATGAGTATAAGATTTAGTCTCGCTAGCGTCAGATTTAGAAAGCTTTTGAGTGTAATTTTTAGTGTAGTCTAGGGGATTTCTTGATCCTTGTGCAGCAGCTTGTTTGCGACTTTGATTTAAATCAAAAGCAAACGGCTTTAGATAGTTAGGTGTAGTAAATTCTTGAGAAATTCTTGCCATTATATTAATCCCTTTCTAATATTGGGGAGTTAATTATACTGAATAAAGATATTAAACTAAAAAGGTTATTAATGAAAAAAATTCTTATTACTTCAGCATTACCTTACGCGAACGGACCTTTACACTTTGGGCATATTGCTGGAGCCTATTTACCAGCAGATTGTTACGCAAGATTCCAGCGTTTACAAGGGCACCCAGTACTATTTATTTGTGGATCGGATGAACATGGTGTGGCAATCACAATGACAGCTGAAATGCAGGGTAGTACACCTAAAGAACACGTTGATAAATACCATAAAGTAATAAGTGATTTTTTTAATAAACTTGATATTTCGTTTGATCACTATTCTAGAACAACATGGCCTGGCCATGTTGAACCTGTACAAAAATATTTTAAAGATTTGGTGGCTAATAACTACATTGAGAAGAAAGAGACCCTACAGCTCTATTCTGAAAAGGAAAATAAGTTTTTAGCCGATCGATATGTAGTCGGGACATGCCCTAAATGTGGTTATGATCAGGCAAGGGGCGATGAATGTCAAAAATGTGGCGCAAGTTACGAAGCAACCGATCTAATCAGTCCTAAGTCAAAGCAGACAGGGTCTGCTTTGACATCAAAACCAACAACGCATTGGTTTTTGATGCTCGATAAGTTCAAAGAGCCATTAGAAAAGTGGATTTCTCAAAAAAATTGGAAACCAAACGTCACACAGTTTGCCAAACAATACATCAAAGAATTACATCCAAGAGCCATTACAAGAGATTCTAAATGGGGTGTACCTGTGCCATTACCCGATGCTGATGGTAAAGTACTTTACGTTTGGTTTGATGCACCTATTGGATATGTAAGTGCGACAATGGATTGGGCTCAAAAAAAAGGTGATAAAGAAGCCTGGCGCAAATGGTGGTCTGATGATGAGACACACCTTGTGCAATTTATGGGTAAAGATAACATTCCATTTCATGCTGTGATCTTTCCAGCAATGACAATGGGCCAAAATGAAAAGCTCAAACTCGTCGATGAACTTGCAGCTAACGAGTTTTATAATCTCGAAGGACGTCGTTTTAGTAAGTCGGATGGCTGGACAATTGATTTAGAAGGCTTTTTTAAGAAGTATTCTACAGACCAAATACGCTACACTATAGCTGCTAATGCTCCAGAAACTAGTGATAGCGAATTTACATGGAAAGATTTTCAAAGCCGTTGTAATGCAGAATTACTTGGTAAGTATGGTAACTTTGTTAACCGAACACTTGTTTTTACAAGACGCTATTTTCCAGATGCCTTACCGCAATTAGGTCAATTAAACGCCGATGATGAAGCTTTTGTTAAACAAATGCATGAAATTGTCGATCAAGCTAAAGAGGCTTTTTCTCAATTTAAAGTAAGGATGGGCGCAAAGCTCATTATGGATCTAGCATCTCTTGGTAATGTCTATTTTGATAATAAAAAGCCATGGGCATTGGCCAAAGATCCAGCAATGGTAAATGAGCTGCAAACAGTTCTAGCGCTATGTTTAGAATGCATTAAATGTCTTGCGTTGATTTCTTATCCAGTGATTCCTGATACGTCTCAAAAGGTATGGAATTTACTTGGATTTGATAAGCCATTGAATCAATTTAAATGGGACGATATTGCAAAGACACCTTTGAAAGATCAGCATCTTCAAGAGCCCGTTCTTCTTTTTAGAAAAATCGAAAATGAAGAAATTGAAAATGAAATTCAGGCTTTAAAAAGTGGATCATTGAAAGAATCAGATACGTCCTTAAAACAAAGTGATCCAAAGCCTGTATCTAATGCACCATCTAGTCAAGTCACATTTGATGAAGTCCAAAAAATTGAACTTGTTGTGGGTAAAATTGTTGATGCAGTTGATGTTCCTAAAAGTAAAAAGTTACTGCATTTGCAAGTTGATATGGGCGGATCTGTCAGATCAATCGTCTCTGGAATAAAAGATCATTACCAGCCTCAAGATCTGATTGGTAAAAAAGTCATTGTCGTAGCTAATTTAAAGCCCGCTAAATTAATGAACATTCCAAGTGAAGGGATGATTTTAGCAGGCTCTGATGGGAAAATGCTTGAGATCCCTTTCTTGCAAAATATTGCAGAGGGATCTCGTATTAGCTAAATCTATATTTCAATCTGAAATATAGAGCGGACGCTAATATCAAAAGGCATCCTATAACCATGGGTACTAAAGGATGCGTTGCTGCAAATAGTCCTGCTAAAAAAGGGCTTATAAAAAATCCAATCGATTGCAAGGAGCCTTGTATACCAAATACAGCTCCTTGCTTTTCTTTACCTGCGAGCTTTGATAACAAAGCAACGCAATTAATAAACGAAGTCGCTCCGAAAATACCGCAAAAGATCATGATCAAATAAAACCAATTTGGATTTGCTGGTATGATAAAACTTATGACGGCAAGCCCTAATATTAATGAAGATGTAAAAATCGAATTTTCTGGGTTAAAGTGCTTTGCCCAAAAACGTCCATACAAATAAGACCCTGCAAAATAGCAAATCGCAAAAAATCCAGAGTAGTCTCCAATCTCTGAGGCATTCATACCGAATCGTTCTACCATGTAAGCTGGGTAGAATAATAAAAAGAAGAACCAACCTAACTGAAAGACGAATGTTGTGATGAGTGTCGTTTTAAGAGGGTGTTGTTTCATGACCCACTTTAGTTCTTTGATATCTCCAAAGACACTGCGATTTTTTGGCTTTTGCGGTTTATAAGTCTCTTTAAAGCCAATAAAGATACAGATTAAGTTGATAAAAAATAATAGCGCTAAAAACCAAAAGGGCGTGGAGTAATTGAACCAACTAATCAATTGGTTGTCACTTAATTTGCCGCCAAGAGGAGAGCCGATAATCCAAGCGAGGCCCCCAACAGTTGAGATGCGTGACATATTTCTAGCTCTGTGTTTATTGTCGCTAACGTCGCCGACTGCTGCAGATACGATAGTTTGGTTACCAGCGAACAAGCCGCCGAGTAATCTCGATAAAAATAGGAGCGTCAAGCTGTGAAATCCAACAGCAAATCCTGCAAATACGTAGCTTAAAAAAGACCCGGCAACGGATACCATTAAAACAAAGCGTCTACCATAACGATCAGATAAAGTCCCAAGCCACGTGGCAGAAAAAAATTGGGCAAAACCGTAGCATCCAAGCAACAATCCAAGTACGATCGTGCGGCTTTCTAAAGAAGCTGTTTGTGGTAGGAAATCAAACTGGGAATTAAGTATGAGTGGTGCAAAAAGCACCAACACAATACTCCATCCAATCAAATCATTGAACAGCGTAAAAAATAGTGAAAACAACGAAAAAGTGTGCCGAACTTTTGGTGACATAAAGTAAACCGCTTAAATTATAAAAATTTATATATAGTTTAAGGGGTGTTTGTTTGCAAATAATGGCAAAGTCCGGTGTGCCGTTTTTTGACGTGGTCATTTTTTACAGCAATTGCTAAAGCCTTTTTGGTACCAACAACAACGACAAGTTTTTTCCCACGAGTGACACCTGTATAAATGAGATTACGATGTAGCATTGTAAAATGGCTTGTATGGACTGGCATGACAATGCATGGACATTCGCTGCCTTGATACTTATGAATAGATACAGCGTAAGCTAAAACGACTTCATCAAGATCGTTAAAATCGTAGTCTATGAGCCGCCCTTCATAATCAATCCACAGAGTTTGATTGGCTAAATCAATTTGCTTAATGAGTCCAATGTCGCCATTGTAAACTTCTTTATCGTAATTATTACGAATCTGCATCACTTTATCACCTACTAAAAACTGGGCACCGTTTAAAAACAAACCCTGTTTGGATGGATTAAGAGCAGCTTGAAGTTTTTGGTTTAAAGCAATTGTGCCAATTGGACCTCGTTTCATAGGACACAAGACTTGTATAGCAGAAATGGGATCGAAACGATAACGCTTAGGAAGTCTGGTTTTCACTAAATCTAATATAGTCGACGTGACTTCATCAGTTTCTTGAGCGTCTAAAAAAAAGAAGTCGCTATTAGCCCCGCCATCCAAATCGGGAAATACGCCCTTATTAATTGCGTGGGCATTGGTAATTATTTTAGAGCCTGCAGCCTGTCTGTAAATTTGTGTAAGAGCAGCAACTGGTATTTTTTCACTATCGATAATGTCTTTCAATACATTCCCAGGTCCAACGCTTGGTAACTGATTGATATCACCAACAAAGATGACTCTGGCAGTTTCTGGCAATGCTTTCAATAAGCTATACATCAAATGAGTGTCGATCATACTCGCTTCATCGACAATAATGAGATCACCTACTAATGGGTAGTCGCGATTACGACGAAATCCATGCTTTGTAAAATCATATTCGAGTAAAGAGTGGATCGTCTTAGCATGACGCCCTGTAATCTCAGTCATTCTTTTAGCTGCCCGACCAGTCGGTGCAGCTAAAAGTAATCTTGAGCTAAGTTTTTCAGTGATAGCCAGGATCGCTTTAGTGATTGTGCTTTTACCAGTACCAGGACCACCTGTAATGACAAGTAACTTATGCTTCAATGCTTGTGATACAGCATCTTGTTGAAGTGTGGCGAGTTTGATGCGAAGTTTTTGTTGCACCCACTCAATGGCTTTTTCCAGGTTAACAGGCCTTAATAGACAGCCGCCACTATTCAAACGTGTAATCTCGTTTGCAATGCCAGTTTCACAAATGTGTAAGACTTTTAAATAGATGTAATCAGTGTCTTGCATTGTTTGTAAGACAACGCGTTTGTCGTCTAGAAGATTTTGCAAAGCTTGCTCGACTAAATGCTCTTCGACAACTAGCAAATCTTTTGTGACTTGAATGAGTTCTAGTCTGGGATAACAAACATGCCCGTCATCGCCAAGCTCATGAAGAATATGCTCGATACCAGATTCGATACGGCGAAGGGAGTCATAAGGGACACCCATTTTTTTGGCAATTGTATCAGCTGTTTTAAATCCTATACCGTGAATATCACGTGCTAAGTGATACGGATTTTCTCTGACCTTATCAATGCTTTGTGCGCCCCAAGCTTTAAATATTTTTCCTGCATAGTTTGAACTAACTCCAAATTGTTGTAAGAACAGCATCACATCGCGAATGCTTTTTTGTTTATCCCAACAATCGATAATACTATCGAGTTTCTTTTTGCCAAGACCCTCGACCTTAAGCAGCTTTTTTGGGGATTCATCAATGATTGTTAATGTGTCTGTACCGAATTTTTCAACGATGCGTTTTGCAAAGACAGGGCCAATACCTTTAATAAGTCCGGATTCCAAATACTTGCAAATGCCATCTTTATCAGATGGCATTTCGACAAGGCATTCTTGAACTTCGAATTGGGGGCCGTGTTGAGAGTTTTGTTTCCAATTTCCTGTACAGCGAACCGTTTCTCCTGGGTTCAAAGAGGGAAGTATGCCAACAATAGTTGTTAGTTCAAGTTTCCCGTGTTGTTTTAGACGTGCTACAGTAAATCCATTCTCAGAATTAAAAAAAGTAATACGTTCTATAGTTCCAAATAGCGCTTCCATCTTCAATTGACAAATAAGAAATTATAAATTATATTTATTAAACAATAGACTATCTGAAAACTTTAATCAAGGATGCAGCTTTCGTTGAGAAAACTATAGATTATATGCTTCCTCTAAAACAAAGAGGAGAGTTTCATGGATTTTGAATTAAAACTAGTAATCAAACAGTTAAATGAGTTTTTCACTCTCTTCTTAGTATTCCCCGCAATTATTCTTATCGGGACCTACCTCACCATCAAACTTAAATTTCTTCAGATAACTAAGCTTCGCTTAAGTTTGCGCTATTTACTGTCAAAACGTAAAGTCAAACTGGGTGGTATTAGCAACTATCAAGCTGTCGCTGGTATTTTAGCAGGTAATTTTGGCACGGGTAATATTTCTGGTATGGCCATTGCATTAACAACTGGTGGTCCTGGATCACTGGTTTGGATGTGGGTCATGGCTTTTTTCGGTGCGGCTATCCAATACACAAGCTGTACATTAGCTACAAAATACCGACTTAAGAATGCAAAAGGAGAATATATTGGTGGTCCGATGTATTACTTGCGCGATGGTTTGAAAAAAAATGGACTTGCGGCTTTATTTGCATTATCAGCAATTGCTGGTGCTATCACTTGTGGTAATTTTGTTCAGGTCAATTCTTTAGTTTTACCATTAGCAAAATATGGAATTAATCCATTATATGTAGCCCTTGGAATGAGCGCTATACTTGGTTTTGTCATTGTAGGCGGTATTCAAAGATTTGCAAAAGTTGCCTCTTCCTTAGTGCCAATTATGGCGTCTTTTTATTTGATCGCTGCTTTGATAATTATAACATTTCATTTTAATGAAGTTCCTAAAGCTTTATCGACAATCTTTCATTCGGCATTTTCTATATCCTCCTTATTTGGTGGAACAATGGGGTATGGCGTTTTCAAAGCTATTACTACCGGATTTGATCGAGGTTTGTTTGCAACAGATGCAGGGACTGGTCTTGTGCCTGTAATTCAAGCTAGCGCTGATTCGAATCATCCAGTAGTTAGTGGCGTCGTTACTGTTCTCACCCCTTTTTTAGTGATGCTTTTATGCACAATCACTGCACTTGTACTCATGGTTACAAATGTGTGGACTGACAGTGGATTACTAAGTACAGATCTTTGCGCACTAGCATTTGAAAAGGGACTTGCAGTTCCTTTCAATGTCACATCAGGGGGATGGATTGTCATTGTTTCTTTATTTTTGTTTGCAGTGACTACAATACTTGCTTGGTCTGTCTGTGCTGAAAGGGCAGTTGAATTCTTATTTGGATCATCTATCATAAAGTACTTTCGTTACTTTTTTATCGCTATGATACCAGTTGGTGCTGTGATGCACGTTGACATGGTTTGGCTTGTAGCTGACTTATCGATTTCAATGATGTTAATCACGAACATGATTGGTATCGTTGGCTTATCGCGAGGCGTTATTGTTGATAGCCGCACTTTTTTTGCAAAACAGCTCGTTTAGAAAATTTTTTATATACTATTAAATAAAATCTCGTATTTTTGAATAGTATATTTAGATTTTACGGCAGGCGATTTAAAGTGATCAACTCTAAAACAGAACCTCTGGTTAAAAAACCGCCATTGATCGAATTGCTAATGGCAATGTCATTAGCGGCGATCATGGCGGTTTTATACACTCCAGCATTACCCAGACTTACAACCGATTTTGATGTTAGCAAGAGCAGTATGCAGTTTACTGTAACCATATTTCTTTTAGGTTACAGTTTAGGACCATTAATCTATGGACCGTTAGCTAATCGTTTTGGAAGAAGATCTGTTTTGTTAACTGCACTTGGATTGGCTGTCGTATCCAATGTTGTTTGTTTGACAAGTATCTATTCTCATGATTTTACACTCCTTTTAATTGGCCGTTTCTTTTTAGCATTAGGTGCTAGTGCTGGATTATCTGTTGTTATGACAATGATTGGAGATCGATATGAAAAGGTGCAGACAAGAAAGCTTATGGCATGGGCCAATTTAGCATTTGCTCTTGCTCCTGGCCTTGGTGTAATGATAGGTGGTATACTAGAGCATCAATACAAAACGCACAGTGTTTTTTACTTTTCTTTGTTCTATAGCATTGTAGTTTGGGTTATCACGATGCGACTTGAAGAGACTCTACCTCATACTAAGCGGTCTAATTTACAATTTTCAACCATTCGCACTGGTTATGTATTACAGCTAAAAAAACCTCTGACCTTAATTTGTGGTACTTTAATGGGCTGTTCAACAGCCATTACATATATCTATTCGGCAGAGGCACCGTTTGTTGGCATAACAGTTATGAAATTATCAGCACAAGATTATGGGCTGTGGAATTTAGTACCGTATTTAGGAATGGCAATAGGATCAATTGTTTCTATGCGTATTGCTCATACAACAAGTTTACAAAAAGCGCTATCTATAGGCACTGTTTTAGTTACATGCGGTGCAATAGCCATGCTGGTCTCATTTGCAATGAATTGGTTAACCATCATATCTTTGTTTATTGTTCAAGCAATATGCTCAAGTGGCCTTGCATTGATATCGAGCAACAGTAGCGCTGTTGCCATGACTAATTCGGACAATAAAGCAGTAACATCATCCGTTCTCAATACACTAAATATCGGATTAGCTTTTTTTATGGTTTTGATCCTCAATTCCGTTGCAGGAATCAAATCCTTGTCAATGCCAATCCTTTATTTAGTGTTAGTTTGTGTCATCATTAGTTGTATCTATTTACTTAGAGGCAGAGACAAGTAGTTTTGCCAGAATTTTCTTCTTTTCTTCTTTAAAGAGGAGGCCCATTTCTTCGGCTTCCTCTTTACTAATCAATTTTTTGGCAGCCGCAAATTTTTCGTTTTCTTCTTCTTTAATATGATGCTCTAAATTTTCAGTCATCACTTCAAATTTGGCAATAAAGCGTTCATGATCAACTGGCAACTTGCTCATTTCTTTGAGTAGAACATCTAAAACATGGTGTTCTTCATCACCTTCTAAGGCCTGTGGACGTCCTTTTTTATCTTCTTCCATTACAGAGTAAAGAACTTTTTCTTCAGCGCGGCTGTGCGATGTCAGCTCATTTTTGATCTTGGTAAAAAGCTTTTCGCGCTTTTTGAGTGCTGTTAGAGGCGTTTTTTTAAGGTCTCTTATCAATTCCATTACTTCACGGTGCTCGTGAATTAGTACGTCATAAATTGTCATTTGAAACTCCTGTTGTAAGTTTACATTATTAGTTCTTCTGATTGAAAACAATGAAGTCATTTGGTCACAATGACGCTTCGAATTTTTTCAGGAGATACTTATGATTACTTATTGGCTATTAGCATTTATGACTTTATTCACTTCTTTAACAGCTGAAATTATCGAATGGCAACGCGATAACGGTTCGTTAATGCAAGGATACTTAACTGTTCAAACAACAGAAAACGAAAAATTTCCCATCCTATTGATGATCCAAGGATCTCAAAAAGAAAGCGTTTTAGCGCTCCACACATCTGTTAACAATCATTTGGCTAATAGTCCTATAGCGATATTGTCTTTTGAAAAAAGAGGTTATGACTTAGATGGCAATTTGAATAACAAACTTTATGACAAATGTGACTATTTCGATAATCGCATCAAAGATGGTCAATTAGCAATCGATCAGATAAAAAAAGGCGCAATACCTAATTGGAATGGACAAATCTTTTTAGGGGGAGCCTCTGAAGGGGGAGCTGTGGCCGCAAGACTTGCTGCTAAAAACCCAGATCTTGATGGCGTTATGTTATTTTGTACGGGTGGAGGGTTACCATTTAAAGAAGAAATTCTGATGACGGTAAGGAAATGGGAAAAGAATGCAGGAAAAAAAGACAAAGAAATCAAATTTAAGCTTGGTTTGATACAAGCTCAAATTTTAGTCATGCAAGCACATCCTTCAACTAAACTAAATTTTGGCGGATACACTTATAAGTGGTGGTCATCACATCTTGGAAGACGCACATTAGATGACATCGTTCAGATCAACTCTCCTTTATATTATGTTCATGGTACTGAAGATGAATTACTACCTATCGAAAGCGCTGATCTTGTAGCAAAAGTTATGCAAAATCGGCCTGGATTCGTCTACAAACGCTATGAAGGTGTTAGACATGCTATTGATAATTTAATTTATCCAGCATGGGATGAAGGCATCAATTGGATCAAAGAACACATTAAATACTAATTTTTAACGCCCTTAAATTCTTTAAGGGCGCAATTTTTTTCCAAAGACAAACCAATCGAGATTTACAATGAAATTTAACAAATTTAAGGTTGCTTTCACAATGGCAATAGCTTCCATGAATATATTAAGTGCAGCAATATCATTTTCCCATGAGTTAAAAGAAACAACATTTGATCAAACACTGTACCCTATTAGTAAACCAAGAGAGGAGGGATACTTAAAAGTATCCGATGTCCACACTCTTTTTTACGCAACTTATGGTAATCCCAAAGGGATTCCTATCATTGTATTACATGGGGGCCCAGGAGGAGGTTGCAGTGATGATATGACAGAAGTTTTTGATCTCTCACAATGGAATGTCATCATGTTTGATCAAAGGGGAGCCATGCGCTCAACTCCTTTTTGCTCAATGGAAGATAATACACCTCAACATCTTGTTGAAGATATTGAAAAATTAAGAAATCACTTAGGCATTGAAAAGTGGTGCGTATTTGGTGGATCTTGGGGATCAACTTTGGCCTTGTTATACGGACAAGCTCATTCAGATCATTGTATGGGATTTATTCTGCGAGGAATATTTTTAGGTAATGAAAATAACTATATGCATCTAATACGTGACATGGGAAAAACTTTCCCAGAGGCTTACGAACCCTACATTAATCACATTCCAGTTGAAGAAAGAGGAGATTTATTAACAGCTTATTATAATAGAATATTTGATCAAGATCCAAACATACATTTGCCAGCGATTAATTTATTCATGAAGCTAGACGGTGTTGCTGCAAGTTGCTACCCAAATCCAGAATCCGTTAATAAGCTTATGGCAGAAGAAAAGTTAATTTTTTCGGTTGCTCGTGCTTTCTTTCACTACAGCAAAAACAAATTTTTCCTAGAGCCCAACCAAATATTATCAAATATGGATAAAATTCAGCACTTGCCAGCAATTATCGTGCAAGGCCGTTGGGATACAATCACACCACCGCATCAAGCCTTTGACGTTTATAAAAATTGGCCCAACAGCCAACTATGGATGGTGACAAATGGGGGACATACATGCTGTGAAAAATCTGTTGCTTCTGGATTGGTCATCGCAACGGATTTGTTTTTGAAAAAATTCAATTCTAAATAGTAATAGTTAATACGTTGCAACGAAGGAGTTTATCCTTCGTTGCATTTAAGGATATTCTTCAAAAGGACTATTCAGCTTTCTTTAATGGTTTTAGTCTTAGCTGAACATTTTCAGAGACCTTTAAAGTGAAATAGCCAATTGTGGTGATCTCTTCGTTTGGATGTGAAGAAATTTCGTAATTCCTCATTATTTCAGCAACTAACAATTTAATTTCTTTAATTGCAAGGTTTTTACCAGGACAGGTATGTTTATTAAACCCAAACGGCAACCAAGAATAATCCTCATTATTGTTTAAGAATCGTGTTGGCTCAAATGAATCAGGGTTTTCAAATCGGTCAGGATTTCTTGCAGCAAACGTTGGTGTTACAACTAATAAAGAATCCTTATCAATTCTTTCTTCGTGGACAACTTTATCTTGATGATCTTTAACCGAAAATTTCAAGGGGTGAGTTTTACTCGATGCTAACATATAGACAGGAGTAAACATTCTTAAAGATTCTGAGAAAAAACTGTCTAAAAAAACTGACTGTGTAGCAGCTTCGTAAAGAGTTTTTTCATTGTTTAATTCTTCTCTCATTAATATTTGAGCTTGTTTATCTTGCCCTAATTGCCATAATAGATAGGTTAAAAGACTCGATGTTGTTTCTACACCTGCTGCTAATGAGAGAAAAAAAGTGGATTTAATTTGGATCGGACTTAAACCTTCTTTGATCATTTCTTTGATTAAAGAATCAGAGCTATCGGTAGAAGCCAATGTCATACATCGATTAAAGGCATTTCTTATCGTACAAACTGATTGTTTGTATTCGTTACTAAATTTTTTGCAAAAAATTTGTCTTGGCTCTGCCATTGCCAAATACTTATTGAAATAATTGGTCGCATCGGCAATGTCGCTATAACTTTCTCCGATTCCAGGATGCCCTATCATAAGTTTTGAAATAACAGTTGCAGTGTAAATATTGCATTGTTCATTAACTTCTACAGTTACAGTTTTACCCCAATTTTTAACGGTTTCGATCGCTATTTCTTCTAAAATTTGTGTGTGATTTCTGATAGAAGATAGGCCAATAAATTTTGACAGGGGTTTTCTGAAATTTTTAGCCATTTTATCAGAACATGTACGCATACTGTCATCAGGTAATAAAGTTTCACCTAAAACATCACTTAAAAATTTCGAGAAACCACTTTTTACATTTCTTGGTAAAAAGAGTCCTTCAGGGTCATCTTTGGACGCATTGAGTATTTCTTTCATTACCGCTGGCTCTGCCGAAAAAATCAACTTTTGGAATGGGTTAAATTGACTCAGGTAGTTACTACGATTATACCTATTTTCTAACGCAGTTCTGATATTTCCCTTAACAGCTACTGCATATAAGTCTTGCAAAGAGTTTTTTAAAGAGATAGGAAAAGAAATAATTTTTGTTAACCATGATTTTTTTACAGGCTCAGCTCTGGAAAAGGAGACGTTATAATTGTGTTGTGAGGGATCAATTTTTCTAAATGGGCATGTCATATTTATATCCTGTGAATAGTTAAAAGTGTATTTTAGACTATTCACAGAGGCTATAAAGATCTACAGATTTCAATAGTTAAAATCAAATCTCTCACTTGTAGCGTAACGTTCATTACGGTTCAATTTGGAGATGAGATCCATTTCGGCTGTTATCATATCAAAGTCCAAAATATCGAAGTTTTCATTAAGATGATCTTCGTCTTTAGCTTTAGGAATAGATGGTATTTCTTGTTGGTATAACCAACGTAATATGATTTGAGCTGAAGTTTTATTGTATTTTTTACCAAGGGTTAATAGATCAGGATCGTCCAATAGAGCACCTTTCCCAAAGGATCGATACGATATAAGTTGGACTTCATTTAAATTACAAAAATCCAAGAGTTTTTTCTGTACGAGATAGGGGTGATATTCGACTTGATTATAGCTAGTTTTGAGACCTGCATCGAACAGATCTTGCAAGTGATGGATTGTGAAGTTGCTGACTCCTACATCATGAACCATTCTATTTTCTTTGGCTTTCCACATGTCTTCTACAATTTTGTTCATAGGTAATCGACGATCAGGGGCGTGAAGTAAAATAAGGTCTAAATAATCAGTGTCTAATTCTTTAAGTATTGTTTTTATTGCATCTTCAATACCTTTGCCGTCACTTTTTAATTGGCTAGGGTCAATCTTTGATGTGATATAAAGTTCAGAGCGATCAATCTCTTTAATGCCTTTAGCAATATCGGTATGATTGTTGTAGACATGGGCTGTATCGATGTGACGGTAACCTATATCGATGGCTTTTTTGATAGTTCTTGTACATTCAGCGCCGTTAAGTTTCCACGTTCCAAGTCCAATAAGTGGCATTTTCTTCGTCATGTCCTATTCCTATTTAAATGCGCATTCTTCAGTTAGAATGCGCATCATCGTATGTTACTTCAAATATAATTTTCTAACTTCAAGTATATCTTGTTCGATTTGTGGTTTGAATGTCAAAAAACTTTTTTTACATAGACTTAGCATTAGGCTTAGATTTTTATTTGCTAATTCGATGCTAGTTTTAGTGTTAGGAATCTCTTTGATCCATGAAATGTATTTTTCGACACAATTCATAAACGCTGTTGAAGATATCGGTGTATTAGCAACATTTAGTTGTAAGTTGAGCTTTTCAGTGAAAATCATTGATATATTGTTTAAAAGTTGTCTTTTGGGATAACCATCAGAAATGGTTTTCATACGTTTGTTGAAATAAGCAATATTTATATCGAATGATGCCTGGTCTGCCCACGCAATATTTGTATCAACAATTCTTTTACCAATAAGTATTGATGGATTGACTTTGGGATTAGAGATTGTTGAATCATTCCAATGAGAATAAATAATTTTAGTAAGTTTTGAAAGTTGATGTGTGCTTTCACCAACCCATTTAGTTTTTGTGCTATCGTATTTACGATGCACAGGTGACGTATGACTACCAACAAGTGCGGTCGACATAGTTTGGCTCCTAATTCATAATTAATTAAAAATGATAGTGGCTGAAAGCCAAAATCTTAAAAAAAGGACTCAAGAAAAATAAAAGTGTGCTGTCCAAAAATGATATGAGAATTTCTAGTTTTTCTCGATACCGATCATATTTGAGTACTGTCATCGGTGTATAGCTAAATGCTATAAATAGTCTTATTTTGCAAGAAGATCTCAGTTTTGATTTAAAATGAGGAATTACGCACTAACAATAAATATTAAAATTTATTTTAATATTTATTGTTAGTGATCTAGTATTAGGTTTATTTGAGAATTAGTGAGATTTCAATGTTTCAAAAAACAGTATTTTTCAGACTAATAGCTTTGTTAGCGATAACTAACCTAATTGCCGACGATGTTAACAATGGAATCACTGAAATCTGTCCGCCTTGTTCTTTATTAGAGTATATGGAAGCTAATCAAGATGACGATTGTGATGAAGACGATGATGAAAACGCAAATGACATTTATAATGAGTCAAGCAATGATCGTAGAGAAATTCGTCAAGAGGGGAGTTTATAGTTGAATCAGTTAAAAAGTAATATGATCAGCTTGTATAAAGAAAAGGGCAAGGAGTGGCTAGATCGTCTAGATCTGTTGATTGAGCAGTTAAGCCGAAAATGGAATTTAACTGATCTAAAACCTGTTGAAAATATGACTTATCATTATGTAGCAAAAGCTACAAGAAATCGTCAAATGGTTGTCATTAAGATAGGGTTAGACCAAGACGTTCTCAATGCAGAAATTGCAGCACTAAAACATTTTAATGGCCGTGGATGTATAAGGCTTATTGATCACATCAACGGATCTATTCTCTTAGAGCAAGCAATGCCTGGTATGACTTTAAGATCTTTATACCCTCAATTTATGGAAGATGTGATGGATCATTACATCAACGTTGTTGACAGTCTCCCTAAAGTTTATTCCAATAACTTTCAACAAATTAGCGATTGGTTGAAAGGACTCGACGATTTTAAATCGGATCGTATTTCCAATGATTTGATACAAAAGGCCATACATTTAAAAAATGAGCTACTTAACACAATGCATGAACCTTACGTCATTCACGGAGATCTGCATCTTGATAATATTTTAAGTCATCAAAATCAATGGATATGTATTGATCCCAAAGGAATAGTTGGAGATAAGTCCTTTGAGATGGCGGCGTTTGATTTCATTAGTAGTCATGAAATCGGAGATGCAGACACAATGAATGAGCGTATTTTAATTTTGGCTAGCAAAGCACAAATTGATCGAGAACGTCTGGCACAATGGGTTTATGTGCGTTTAATATTATCTGCTGTTTGGTTTTGTGAAGATAATAAAGATCCCTCTTGGGCTATTCAACTAGCTCATTTAGTTAAATAGACGGGATCTAAACTCTCATAAAGTTTTGTTTTATTAATCTTTGCCACCCACATCTCATGATCTTGTCTTCCGTAAGCTAACCAAATAAATTCATGATCAAAGATGTATCCGCATGGAAAAACAACATGCACTGGTTTCCAGTAATGCTTGTATTCCTCTCCATTGTAAAACCCAGGGCCAACGATTGGATCTTTGCTAATACTAGTAATAAAGAATGGTGGAGAGGCTGAAAAGGTGTAAGCCCCCATAAAATAATGTAAAGATTTTCTCCCCTTAGAATGAGCAGAGACAAGTTCTGTTGATGAGTGGAAAAAAGCTAAATATTGTCCATTATCGAGCATTGCTGACGTGCTACCACGCAATATGCCCCATGGCCACTTAATTGAATTATTTGTTCTTTCAACTGTTTCGCAACTTCCTGAACCAAGCAATGGTCTAAAGATTGTGTGTGGTTTTAAGCTATAAGCCAAATACATTTGATTGCCAAATTCGAAGGGGACCCAGTTTTTTTCACGTATATCCGGACTTTGACCTTCGAAATCATTTAGGCACTCTGCATCTTTAAGCTCAAATTGGTTATTATTAAAAACAATCTCTGCAATATAGACCCGAAATCCGGCTTTATTGATTTTTAAAGGGTAACAGTCATCATATGTGACATAGAGCCTATCTTTAACAGTAAAGAGCCTTGCATCTTCTGCTCTTGAAGGAGATATGTCTTTTTCCTCTCTTGTTTTTAAAAGCTGGGGTTTACCTATCACATTAAATTCATTGTCAAGTTGCACAAGCCCAATTAATGATGTAAATGTGGATTTCGGATCTGGTATGATCCGAAAACTCATGAGTATTCCTCCATTCCAACGAATGATTCCCGGATTAAATGCGAGGGGATATTCTGGAAGGACGATACGCTTTGTCTCAATGACTATGTCTTGTTTGAACACTTCTTCTAAATCATCTTCTGGTCCAACAAATGAATAAAAAAAGAGGCTTAGCGCTAAAAGAATAAAACGGCATTGAGACAGTATTTTCATAATCCTCGATTTTAAATTATTATTGAGATGAGACAGGTAGTAAGCTATTCATCAAACCTTGCTTATCCATTTTTGATATCCAGATTTCATGATCTTGTCTTCCGTATGCTACCCATACGAATTTATCGTCAAAGATAAATCCTGCTGGAAATACGACACGAAGTGGTTTCCATGTCTGATGCGCTGGCCCATTATAAAATTTTTCACCAACAATTGGTTGGGGACTTATTTTCGTTATATGAAAGGGGGGTTTTGAGGCAAATGTATAAGCTCCCATAAAATAATGCTGAATTTTCTTTCCTTGCGATTGCTCTGTGGGTATCACAAGTGAAGAATGAAAAAAAGATAGGTATTCACCATCGACTTGTAAAGCTGGTGTGCCTCCTCTCAGTACTCCCCATTGCCAATCGGACTTAGCGTTTGTATAATCAAATGTTGGACATGCACCAGTTCCAATAATGGGACAAACGACGCGGTGCGGCATAATACTATAAGACAGCATCAACTGTCCTTTGTAATCGAAAGGCACCCAGTTCTTTTGCCAACGCGATTCGTTTTCCCCATCAAAATGCGCCAAACATTCGGGTTCATCAACATAAAAATATCTTCCATCATAATGTAATTCTGTAATGAACATACGTCTGATTTCCGGCACTTGGAATCCTTCAATCATATTGCAAAATACAAGATAGATTTTATCTTTTACAGCGATCAATCGGGGATCTTGTTGTCTAAATGCTAAATGGGGATCCTTTCTGGGAACGTATAACACCTGTGGTGTACTTATAATATTAAAATCTTGATCCATTAGCACTAAACCAATTTCATTGGTAAGGGCATCTAAAGGATCCCTAATTCTAAAACTCATCAGAAGCGAATACGGCTCTTCTTCACTATCAGAAGCTAAATTAAAATCACCAGTTCTAAAACTCATAAGTAAAGAACCCTTCCATCTCATTATGGAAGGGTTAAAAGCATCTGGGTATCCTGGGATTTTTATTTTTTTGTTTTCGATTATAAAGTCAGCCATAAGCTCTTTTTCAAGATCGATCCAGCTGTAAAGACTGCTAAAACTTATGGTGATAACTGATATAAAGACTTTTAGTAGGAAAAAAAATTGGCGTTTTGTGTACATGTGTTCCTTAATATAATTTAGTTTTGTGAATTTTTGCGTATGGCCAGAACTCCCAAGGAAAGCTGTCGTAAAGTTTTTGTAAGTCACATTTAAACGGAATTTCTCCACCCATTAATAATGCATCTTCAATCGATGTGGCATATTGAAAATTTGGCCTATTAGTCCCATAATAGTAATCTACATATTTAGTCATGTATTCACATTCAGTGATGCGTAGCATACGAGCTGGAATTCCATAGGCTTCTGCAACGATTAACCCATGTAATGAGCTTGCTATAACAAACTTACTATCTAATATTTTCAAGACCACTTCATACCAGGGCTCTGTAGGGTATACGACATTTTCAAAGATATCTTTTGGGAAGTATTTCAGTTCTTTGTAATGGGGAACAATGATGTAGTCGTATTTGGGTTTTTTCGCTCTTTTAAATTCTGGAAATAAGTAGGGCATTAGAAGCACCGGGTCACCATAAATTTCAGGGCAATATATTTGAAATTGCTCCATAAGAAATCGACGCGTTAGTGGCCCTCTAACAGCTCTGACATCCAGTTTTGTAAAAGCATAATCTTTTTTAGACATCAGTTTGCCATTTAAACCGGTTCCCCAGATGACATCATTCGTTGCAGCAAAAGATAAAATAGAACCTACTGCCAATATTTTTTTCTCTTTGTAGGGTGAAAAACTTTTGTAAAGTCTGACTGGTGTATTGAGAATCCTTTCTAACACCTTATGAGATAGATGATCTCCAAAATTTAAAAGTCTAGGTTCCCTCCAGAAATACAATGGTATGCCATCATGTGGCGGTTTATAGGGTTGAATACCTTCTGTTTCAGCGCTACTGTCGTTGTCTGTAGCATTACAATTGTAGATGTCTTTTCCAGCGTAATCTTCGAAGTCCTCTTCAAAGTAGTCATGATAGCCCAAAACAATGGTGCTAACACACAGAGTCGATAAAATGAACAGTTGTTTGATCTTTAAAAACATCATCTGTTAAGACTTGGCGTTAAATTGAGGTAGGAGGTATGGCTTGTTCATATTCACTTTAGGCCAATATATCGGCCTGATGCAATGTTACAAGCGAGTAAGTAAATTTTTTGCTTATACTTAAGAAAAAATTCAAGAGATGGATGCAATTTTTGAAAAAAACTTAAAAATTTAAACTGTTGAAAGATATTTTATGTTGTTTGAGAGCACTAAAATTTAGTGCTCTCTAATATTATTTGGAGATGTTGTTATTTTCAACGTCTTGTATGAAAGTGATTAAGGCATCAAAATAGTTTTCTTGATCATCGTACATAGCACAATGTGTGCCATTTTCACAGATCTTTAAACGAGAATTTGGAATAAGGCTATGCATTTTTTCATTATCTTTGACGCTCATGGTGTCATTCCTTCCACAGATGATTAAAGTTGGCGTTAGTATGCTATGAAGGTCATTCCAGCGATTCCAATCTTTAAAGTTACCTGTCACAACAAATTCGTTGGGGCCTTGCACAGTTTGATAGACTTGCATGTTTATTTTAGAAAACGACCGCATCAATGGCTCTGGCCAAGGTGTGATTTTACAAAGATAAAGAGCATAGATTTCTTCTAGCATAATCTTTTCATATGCAGGATTTGTAAAATCGTAAACGTTTTCATAGGACTTTAATTGGTCTTGGATATCTTGAGGAAGCTTTGAGCGTAGTTCATTTAAATATGTTACGTAAGACTCAACACTGCCTGTGATATTTGATAAAATAACGCCTTTTAAATGTTCAGGGTGTTTAATAGAATATTCGGTAGATAAAAGAGCTCCCCAAGATTGTCCATAGAGGTAGAGATCGTTTAACTGAAGAGCTTCTCTTACTTCTTCAACTTCTTCACAAAAACGTTCAACATTCCAAAGAGATGGATCATTTGGTTGGTCAGAAAAATGGGATCCTAGTTGATCATAATAGATAATTTGGTATTTATCTTTTGGAAAGAAATTTTCCATGCACTCGAAATACTCATGAGTCAATCCAGGACCGCCATGAAGAGTTAAAATTTGTATGGGGCCATCACCAACTCTTTGAGTCCACACGCGATAACCATTTTTCAAGGTGATATACTCTACACCTTGAGTTTTTCTATCTTCTTTACAAAAACCAAAAGTGGATAGTAATAATATTGCTAAGCACAATAAAAATTGCCATTTCATAATTGTCTATCTCCTTTAAAGTACGGATAAAAACTATGGCAATTAATACAATTCTATTTCAATGCCTTTTGTAAAAAATACATAGAGCTATTTTTTTGGTATCCATCTCTTGTAAATT
>JAEMRK010000091.1 GCA_016463375.1 Parachlamydiales bacterium
CTTCTGGATATTTTTTCAATACAGATTTGTTTGCTACGGGAAATTTTAGACTATTATTAATAAAATTAACAATACACTCCGTCACAGTAACTAAAGACTTTTCTAAAGACTCTGGTGTTCTGCCACCAAGATGAGATGTAAGAAGTACATTGGATAAACCTTCTAAAGGTGTCTTAAACACTGACCTTTCATTGGCAAATGTATCGACAGCTGCTCTTGATATTGATCTGTCAGGTTTTTTAAGCTCGCTAGCTAATGCATCTTCATCTATTACTCCACCTCTTGAATCATTAATTAATAGTGATCCTTTTTTCATTATTTTTAATTCATTAGATCCAATGAGATTTTTTGTTTCTGGCGTTAAGGGTACATGCATAGAAACAATATCAGAGTTTTTCAATACTTCATGAAGATCTTGAGTGACTTTAACACCCTCAACCGTCTTTTGAGAACGGCTATAACCAATGATAGTCATACCAAAAGCTTGAGCTTTTGGTATTAAAGCCATTGCTGTGTTACCCAATCCAACAATGCCCAATGTCTTTCCACTTAACTCAAAATAGGGAAGGTCTTTTACTTGATTAGTCCAAATGCCTTGATGAGCTTGTGAATCAATGTATGAGATATTTCTAGCTAAAGCTAACATTTGGCCCATAATTAATTCAGCAACTGCATTGGCATTACATCCTGGTGTATTGATAACGATGACATCGTTATCAGTTGCTGCCTCACAATCAATGTGGTCAGTACCAACACCTGGCTGTGCAATTAGCTTTAAGCGATTTATTAGTTTAGAAGAACACGCTGTTTCAATGATTTCACGATCGAATAGGATATTCGTCCAGAGTTGGATAATCGTGTAACCAATATTACCATGCTTAATACACTGTATGACTTGATCCTTATCTTCGAGATTGAAATCAACAGTGTTTACACCTTCTAAATTACAGTTAAATGAGGTGTTCTTTAGTTTATTAATATTTAGAGTAACTTTGGCTTTAAGTTTTAGAAGATGTGCTATTTCATCTGTGATGGCTTTACCTGGATAGGCATCCATAATCAAAACACGAGTTGTACTAGACACTGACATAAAATTCCTCACGACTCTAAAAATTTGTCATCCGAGGGTATGTCATCTTTTACTATTATTCTAGAAAAAACCAATGAAATATTCTTAATGACCTATTAAGCTGTTTCAACAAATTTTGTTTCTGCAGAATTGATTTTAATCCAAATAAGCCCCAAAAAACTTATCATTAATAAAACTGAAGACCCAAAATTAACTAATACCATTGGCATTTGGCTGATCTCATTAGATTTTCCCACTAATGTACCAGCACCTGCTCCCATCATCATTTCGATAAAATAGAATAGGCTCGCAGCGCTACCAATCAAGTGTGGAAAGGGCGCTGTTGCTGCTACTTGACAATTGGGCATGATAATACCTATCCCAATTAAAAAAACGACCATGGGAACCATGATTGTGATAATACTACACTCGGTGTAGATTGCGCATCCTAACAAGATTGTCGACCCTGTAAACGCAAATATTGCGCCTATGAGAACTGATTGCTTAATTTTAAAACGTGATGCAAATCTAGCCGATACAAACGTACCAATGAGATAACCAGTAACTACGATTCCGTATAGCATTCCGAAAGTACTGGGAGATACTTTAAGCAAATCAATAAAAACAAATGACGAACCGCATATAAAACTAAAATAGCCACACCAAGCAAAAGTAATCGCTGCAGTATATCCAAGAAAATTTCTGTTCCCTAAAACTTTGCCATAATTAGAAATTAATTTTTTTGGGTTTAAGGCTTCCTTGTTAATCGAGCTAATACTTTCACTCAGAAAAAAATAGCAAATCAAAAAAATTGTACCACTAACGCATGCTAAAGTGATAAAGCTCGCTTTCCATCCAAACCATGTTTGGAGATATCCTCCAAACATGGGAGCTAGTGCTGGAGATAAAGACATTCCCGTAGCCATGTAAGAAATAACTTTTACACATTTATTTTGAGGATATAGGTCTCTAACTATCACTCTTCCTAAAACAGTACCACAGCAACCTCCTAACGCTTGAAAAAATCTAGCAGCAATTAAGACTTCAATTGTAGGTGCAAAAAGACATACAAGCGAACTTACAAAATGAAGCCCGATTCCAAAAAGCACAACGGGTCTTCTTCCGTACCGATCTGATATAGCGCCGCAAAATAACATTGATATAGCGAAACCTACCATGTAGCTGCTAAGTGTAAACTGAACATCAGATAGTGTAGTGTAGAAAACTTCTATCATTTCTGGAAGAGATGGCAGGTAAATGTCTGTTGAAAATACTGACAATGAGACAAGTGCTGTTAAAAGAATATTAAGTGGAGTACCTCTTAAACTATTTTGAGTTTTCAATATCATTGTTAATCCTGATGAAAATATGAGGTAAAAAATCCCGAATTATTCAAATGTTTATATTATGGCTCATAGAGAAAAGGTAATATATATCTCAGAGTTATATATATGAAGGAAAACGCAAAAGACTTTGCTTTTGGAGGAGTTGCGGACATTTTATGTGGAACAGAATTTTTGAAGTGTAAATCAAAAATTCTGTTAATTTATTGAGTCTGAAAATTAACAAAATGGATTGTCCTTCATGCAAACCTTTTTAAGAAAGATACTTATCAGCGCAATTCTTTTTAGTGTTTCACCATTTTTGTGTTACACGCAAACACCATCACCTGATACCCCCTCCTATCAATTTGCAATGGTAAGAAATATTTCTGACTCATTTGAAAATAGCTTAAAGCTAAATCCACCTCTCGATCCCATTAATCTTGATTTAGCAAAACAGCAACATGAAATGTACATCGACTTAATACAACAAATGGTTTCTGCAGTCGTTAGAATTGATGCAGATCGCAATCACCCTGATTGTAATTTCATCGAAGATACTGCCATCATTGTGGATGATATCGCAGTCATCAGTAGAATGGGCGCTATTGAAAGACGTGGCGAAGAAGGAGCTGTAGCGCAAATACTTCAAGAACTAGGTAAGAATATAGTTCACATTCATTCTCCTGGAACAATGGATGGAGGTGACATTTTGCATACCGGAAAACATCTGTTTGTTGGTCTTTCTCAAAGAACTAATGAATATGCTCTTGAACAACTCAAATCAATTTTTCAAGGTAAAACTGAAGTCGTTGGAATACCTGTTGCAAATAGCCTCCATCTTAAATCTGTTTTAAGCTTTTTTGATTCCGAGACGTTAATTGTTGCAGATACCAAAGAAGCAAAAGTTATTCAGAGTAATATAGAGTCGTTGACAAACGAATATACTTTCGTTTCTGTCCCAGATGTTTCAGCCTCTAACGTGTTAAGAATTGGATCGAACTTAATTGTTCAAGATGGATTTTCAGCAAGTGAAGCTACCCTACAAGATCTTTGTAACCAAAAATCTGTCAATCTAATCAAAATTGATATGTCTGAATTGATTAAAGCCGACGGTGCTTTGACTTGTGGGTGTTTACTTTTTAACTAATGTTTAACAAACGGGTTAAGAATAATTTCTTAACCCGTTTGTCATATCAGCTAAAATAGATTCGTTACCTTAATTTAAATTAGATGAAACCTTAAGACATTCCTCAATATATGGTAATGCTCTTTTAACCATTTCCGATTCATCTGCATCTACACGATTTGGAAAACGTAGCCCTTGTTGCTTCATTAAGTTAACGAGTTCATTGGGTTCATGCCACTCAATGGTACTACTTGCTTCTGAATCATTGAGATCTCTTTTCTTTGGATCCCAATCATTGAGTTGACAAGCTATGTAAAGAGTTGTCTTTTCAAAAGAAAGACGAGGATCTGGAAGATGTCCAGACAAGCATCCTAAAACGCTACAGGTTGTGCAACAGCCCCAAATTCTTCCATTAGACCACGATGTAGAGTCATTAATGGAGTCTCGTCGTTTTCCATGCTCTCTCTCATTAAAATATAAATATCTTTGTACCCAAAGATCTCTTGAAAATGATGACATGCGATATGACCACTTTCGTTAAAGAGAACAGCCCCTATAGATAAGTGATAAGGTTGTTTTTGTGATGCTCGAAAAAAAGGCGTGGATGGCGAGTTATCTGCTGCATAAGACAAAGATGAAAACATTAGAAATGCGATTGTAAAAAGAGTCTTCATGAAATTTTTCCTTATTTTAATAGAAAACATTACATTCAGAACTTCATTTTACACCACAGAAATTTTAGACTTTCTTAAGTGAAACTTATTTCAAAAACCTAGTTATTTTGAGCGATTAACAATCTTTCAAATTGTAAAACTTTTTTGAAAAAATGCTATTTAAAACCAAATCATTATAATTACAATTTTTT
>JAEMRK010000035.1 GCA_016463375.1 Parachlamydiales bacterium
GTGTGGATAAATCCTGCATGCATAGGAATAGTTAAATAATGGTAACTATTTCTAAATGAGGAATTAAAATGATAGATATGATGAGTTGTATTTAGTTTATGAGAATGGCATGTACCACTAAATCCTTTTGATAAAGATTTAGTTAAAATTTTTTTTAGTTGTTGATTTTTAGTACTAGCCATAATTTACCTACATAATGTAATTACAGTAATACAAGCTTTGAAATAATGAAATAAAAATAAAAGAAAATGCCGAATTAAATAATTCGGCATTTATAAGAATGTTATAAATATTTTTCTAAGAACTTCTCTAATTTGATTAAATCTTTACTAAAGTTTCGTATGCCTTCAGCTAGTTTATCTGTTGCCATAGCGTTATTATTAACACCAAAGCGAAACTTACTTTCATTTAGAACTAACTTCTCAATAGGTTTAGAAGCAGATTGAGATGGATCTAGCTTTTTAGGAACCGCACCTTCTGTTTTATCAAGTTCTTCGAGTAGTTGAGGTGATATTGTCAGTAAATCACAACCAGCAAGTTCTAGAACTTCTTCATTGTTTCGGAAGCTAGCACCCATGATTTGTGTTTTATGGCCAAATTTTTTGTAATAGTGATAAATCTCAGTGACAGATACAACACCTGGATCTTCAGCTGCAGGATATGATTCTTTGTTTTCAGATTTTTTGTACCAATCTAATATACGTCCTACGAAAGGAGATATTAAAGTCACTTTAGCATCAGCACAAGCAACAGCTTGTTCTAAACAAAAGAGCAGTGTCATATTACAATGAATGCCTTCTCTTTCTAAGATTTCAGCAGCTCTGATACCTTCCCATGTAGAAGCAAATTTTATTAAAACACGTTCTCGATTAATACCAGCTTTTTCGTAAAGACTAATAATGAACCTAGCTCTATCTAAACTTTCTTGAGTACTAAATGAGATGCGTGCGTCGACTTCTGTTGAAACACGACCTGGAACTATTTTTAAAATTTCTAAACCAAAAGCGACCATTAATTTGTCGATGAGAAGCTTCATAGCTTCTTCTTTCGATTCTATATTTTGTTCTTTTACAAACTTTATGGCATCTTTAACAATGTATTCATATTCTGGTTTTTGGGCTGCAGCCAAAATAAGAGAGGGGTTAGTCGTGGCGTCTTGAGGCTTATATTTTTCGATAGTTTTGAAGTCCCCAGAATCGGATACGACTGTTGTTAGCTTCTTTAACTCTTGTAGTTTACTCATGGTATCCTCCAAAACTGGTCAATGGGCTGTATCCGGAACGTCTTTAAGGGGCTCAATCCGGAATATAATATCTACTTTGTGTTCTCCCATTTTAAGCTCTAAAACGGAACTTAAACGCGTTAGGAGAAGACGAAATGGTACTTTAACTTGATTGTTATTTATATCTATTGCAATTGCCGTATCGCCTAAAATTTCTTCTGACTCATGAATTTGCCTGCACAGAGCTTCGAATTTTTGCAGTTTTCGTAACAAATCTTCATTACTAAATGTATAAGATTTTTGGCAATTAGGGCAGGATAAGGGTTTTTCCATTTCCTTACTGTTTAATACAGAAAAGTTTATAACATTTTTACAACTTATACAATTAAATTGTAGATTATGGCCCCGTTGCATGAATTAGTTATCCTTAGTTACTATTATTATTACTTTTATTCTTTTTGTTGGCAAATAGGAAGTTGTTGAAGCCACCGCCAGCTTTGTTCAAAACGATCACTATTTATAAGTGATTCATAACCATTGAGATAAATAATGAACGATTCTTCATTTTTTAATGTATTAAGCATTAATTCAGTAGTATCTTTATCTATCAAAAGTTGTTGGCGGCCTTCAAAGCATTTTGCCAATAAATTTATTGATTTTCCATTAATATAGAGTGTGACAATGGCGAAATTATCTTTATAGCACTGTATTTCTCTGCAGAATACAGAAATTATTCCTCGTAGACCATTGGAATTTTTAATAAAACTGAGTTCAAGACCTGTAATTTCATTTTCTGCGGGATAAAAGATTTTGCCCGATGAATACAGGGAGTGCCTTGTTTCTAGGGATGATAGCTGCCAGTGAGAGGCAAAACAAGAGTGGGCAAGGATATTAGATAAAATTAAAAGGAGAAGAAAGCTTAACTTCCTTCTCCTTTTAGCAGTGTTACACAACATGTACCGGTGATTAAAATTGATTAATGAGAGTGACCGTTATTGCTGTTGTCGATAACTGCAACTGCAGCAACAGCTGCTACGACGGCTACGCCGGCTGCAATAGCTCCACGAGAAATTCCAGCTGCACCAGAATCATAACTCGCTGCACCTACACCGTTAGCGCCAGATGCACTGGGTGTGGGTGTCGTAGTCGTTGTTGAATTTGTTGTCGTAGTAGTAGTTGTCTCAGCGGCAAAGGCTTTAAAGCTACATAGAGTAGTAAGCGCAATTACACAAAGAATAGTCAATTTTTTCATTATTCTTCTCCTAAAGTTGAATCATTGTCGTTTCTAAATTTTGTCATAGCGTATTTGACAGTTTTGGTAAAGAATTTACAATTTAAATTGCTCTTTAATTTACCCATTTAACGTCATTGATGATTTGATTCGCATGCACATCACCTAAGATAAACACAGTCTATTTGTTGTACAAAGAGAATTCGATATTTTTTTTGCTTTAAGTTTGGTTAAGGATTTGCTAAAACTCTTCAGGATCGCTCAAAAAGGTCTCTGGAAGGCTAAATGATTGAAAAGCCTTAAAAAAATCGCTGTAATATTTATTGAATTCTTCTTTAAGAGCAGTCGCAGTAAGAAGATAAATGACGTTGTTTTGTTGAATAAAGGCCTGCATTAATCGAACCTGCCCAAACGGACTGTCTTGAGTTATTAAGACAAGCGCTGCTGGTCCAGATCGAGTTTTAATGGTACCTAATTGTTGCCATGAATCGCCCTTAGAAACAAAAATTGATTTTGCGGATTTTAAATAATTTTCTAAAGAAGATGTGCAGTTTTCAACTGCAAGATTTAAAGAAGGTGGAACGTCATTAAGTGTGCGTCCTTGAACCAAACATTTTACATTGCCAGGTAATAGTTTTTTATCAATAATTTTCCATCCTTTAGGTGAAATAAAAGAACCAAATTGATTGTCTAAACTGTATGCGCTTGTAGATAAAACGAGGGCGATAATAAATAAAATTATTTTAGGTTTCATGCTAAAGATCTTTTAATGTTGATTTGGTTATTGCTTAGTCACAATTGATATCATTCAATCATAGTTTTAAGCTAATAAGAAAACTACTTGCAAAAAAGCAGAAGATGGATGATAAAGATTAACTGCACTTAATTATCCTGAATAGTTTGTTTTTAGGTGTAATTAGCAGTTTAATCAAACCCTTTCGGATTAATTATTGAAATAAGAGATAACATGAAAGAGTTAGAAAAGGGTAAAGATAAGATCCAAAAGATCTGTGATATCTTGCGCCAAGACACTTTAGAACCCGCTAAAAATGAAGCTAAAAAAATCATTGAGGCTGCAGAAAAGCAAGCGGAAAAAATCATTCATGAAGCGAGTCAAGAAGCTCAAAGACTTTCAAAAGATAGCCACGTCGCTTTAGAAAAAGATAGACAAGCTTTTTCCTTGGCTTTAGGTCTTGCTGCTAAGCAGGCAATCGGTTCATTACGTCAAGATATTGAACAAAAGCTTTTTGATGGTCAGATGCATCAACTGGTCGTTGATGGCTCAACAAATCCACAGCTGATTGCTGATTTAATTACAGCAATTGTTAAAGCTATTGAAAAAGAAGGATTGAGCGCTGATTTAAATGCTTTAATTCCTAAAACTGTGAAACCAGAAGCTGTCATGGCCGTTCTTTCAACAGAAATTGTAAAAAAACTGAGAAATCAAACTGTTGAAGTGGGCACATTCCAAGGTGGCGTTCAGTTGAAACTCGAAGACAAAAAAATGACTATTGATTTGTCTAATAAAGCAATCGAAGAGCTTTTAGCCAACCATCTGCGCAAAGAGTTCCGTCAGTATGCGTTTGGATCAAACTCTTAAATTAAAACATTAAGTAGAGTTTCATGACCAAGTATTATTTTTTAGCAACACTTCTGCCTTCTTTGAATTTGGGTGAAGAGCCTGAATTGAAATTTGAAGAATTGCAAAAATTGTTATCAGCTAATCTTACTGCAGAAGATTTTATTAAATCTCGTGTGCTTAACCGCTTATGTGATTTAGAAAATTTCCGTGCAATTTGGAACCAAAAACCAATTGATCCCCACGGCAATTTTAGCCAAAGACGATTGGAAGAATTGATGGTGTCGCATGGAACGGAGCTACCAGAATATGTTGCTGATTTTTTAGACAGATACTCTTCCACAGAAGATCGACTCCGCTTTTTCCCCTCATTAATCGCATCATATTTTAGCCAAGAGATTATCGGTCAAAAAGGTTTTTTGCGCGACTATTTGGAATTTGAGAGAAATTTACGAATTGTTTTAGTTGCATTACGTACTAAATCGTTAAATCGCGATCTCTCTAAAGAACTTCAATTTGAAGATTCTCGCGATGATATTGTCGCCGAAGTATTGGCTCAAAAAGAGACGAAAAGTTTAGATGTTCCCTATGGCTTTGAAGAATTAAGAATACTGTATGAAAACACCATACAAAATCCTTTGGAATGGCACCGTGCACTTTTAGAATTTCGCATACGCCATATCACTGAGATAGCAGGTGATGACCTTTTTTCTATCGACCGTATTTTAGCATACCAAGTACTAGTAGCACTTGTTGAAAAATGGAATGCTTTAAGTAAAGATGCGGGCATAGAAATAATTGATACGTTATTGAAGGAAATTAAATGAGTACAATGACATCTGCTCAACAACTTGCTACAGGCATAGTTGTTAGAGCTTTCGGCAATTTGTTACAGGTCAAGTTTGAAGGAAACATCCTTCAAGGTGAAATCGCTTATGTCGACATTGGTGCTGTGCAACTCAAGGCGGAAGTGATCGAGATTCTTGGTGACGAAGCCAAGATTCAGGTCTACGATGATACAAGAGATGTTCGCTATGGCACACCTGTTAAATTTAGCGGTGGATTATTGGAAGCTGAGTTAGGACCTGGCCTTTTAACATCAGTTGTTGATGGATTGCAAAATCCGCTTGAAAAAGTTGCTGAAAAAGCAGGCCTATTTTTATCACGTGGTATTTACGTTGCGCCTTTGGATCGCGATAAGATTTGGGCATATGTTCCCAAAGCTAAAGTGGGCGATGTCTTAGAACGAGGTGATACTTTAGGAACGACCATGGAAGGGCGTTTTGAACACCACATCATGGTACCATTTAGCCGTTACGGAAAATACACAATCACCAAAATGACTCCAGCTGGTGATTATAATGTTGATAAAGTCATCGCAGAAGCGACTGATGAAACAGGTGAAACAATTTCTTTCACTATGGTTCAAAGATGGCCCGTTAAATCTGCGATGAAACAAGGCGAAAAAATTAAAGCATCCAAAATGATGGATACTGGATTGCGGATTATTGATACGCAATTCCCATTGATGAAGGGTGGTACTTTTTGTACGCCTGGTCCATTTGGTGCTGGTAAAACGGTTCTTCAACATCACTTGTCTAAGTATTCGTCCGTAGATATCGTTGTTGTTGCAGCTTGTGGTGAGCGTGCTGGTGAAGTTGTCGAAGTATTGCGTGAATTTCCTCATCTTGAAGATCCGCATACTGGCGACAAACTAATGAACCGTACGGTCATTATTTGTAACACATCTTCGATGCCTGTTGCGGCCCGTGAAGCTTCAGTTTATATGGGAATAACCATTGCTGAATATTACCGTCAAATGGGTCTTGATGTACTGTTGTTAGCTGACTCTACATCTCGATGGGCGCAAGCTTTGCGTGAAATGTCTGGTCGTTTGGAAGAAATTCCAGGTGAAGAAGCGTTTCCAGCTTATTTATCATCTCGTATTCGTGCCTTCTATGAACGCGCCGGTGTTCTATCTTTAAAAAATGGCAAATTAGGTTCTGTCACTGTTGGTGGTGCTGTATCACCTGCAGGCGGTAACTTTGAAGAGCCAGTTACACAAGCAACACTGTCTGTCGTTGGTGCGTTTTTAGGATTGTCGCGTTTGCGTTCTGACTCAAGGCGCTATCCTGCTATCGACCCTTTGATATCTTGGTCTAAATATGTGACAGGTGTCAGTGAAGAGCTTAGCGTGACAGTTGAGGGCTGGGGTGAGATGGTGGCAAGAGCGTCTCGAATACTCTATGAAAGTAATGAGATTGGCAAGCGGATGGAAGTAGTTGGCGAAGAGGGAACCGCTTTAAATGATATGGTCCTTTATTTAAAAGGTGAGCTTTTTGACTTTGCATACTTACAGCAAAATGCGTTTGATAAAGAAGACTCTTACAGCCCATTATCTAGACAAATACCTTTGTTCCAATTAATCAGCCGTATTTTCCAAATGCCTTTTGCATTTAATACACATGACGATGCAAGACAGTTTTTCTTAACATTGCAAAACCAATTAAAAAATATGAACTTTATGTCTTTCGATTCTTCTGAATATCGACAGTCATTTTCAAAATTAGAAGAGATGATTGATAGCGCCCGTAAGATGGGTTAAGGGGGATAGACATGAAAAAAATATACGATCGTATTAATGATATGCGCGGTAATTTAATTACCGTAACAGCAGAAGATGTTGGTCTTGGTGAATTAGCTCGTATCGAGCACGGTGATGGTCGCTCTACTTTTGCATCTGTCTTAAGAATTAATGAAGATCAAGTGACATTGCAGGTTTTTGGTGATACACGTGGTATTTCCACAGGCGATCGCGTTACGTTTTTAAAACGTCAGATGCAATTAACGTACACTAAAGATTTACTCGGCCGTCGTTTGAACGGTATGGGCGAGCCAATTGATGGCGGACCTAAATTAGTTGGTGAACTCATTGAGATAGGAACACCATCGTTTAACCCTGTTAAACGAATTGTTCCAAAAGAAATGGTTCAAACTAATATCCCAATGATCGACGTATTCAACTGTTTAGTTAAATCTCAAAAGATTCCAATTTTCTCAGTACCTGGTGAGCCTTATAATCAATTATTGATGCGTATTGCTAACCAAACAGATGCTGATGTCGTGGTAATTGGCGGCATGGGATTAACATTTAGCGATTATCAAGCATTTATTGATAATGCTGAAGAAGCTGGATCGATTAATAAATCTGTTATGTTTATCCATCAAGCAACTGATCCTGCAGTTGAGTGTGTGTTAGTTCCTGATATGGCATTGACTGCTGCTGAACAGTATGCAACTGATGGTAAAAATGTTCTTGTCCTTTTAACTGACATGAGTGCTTTTGCAGATGCGATTAAAGAAATTGCCATTACCATGGATCAGATTCCTTCTAATCGTGGATATCCTGGATCGCTTTACTCTGATCTAGCTGCACGGTATGAAAAAGCTGTCGATATTGATGGTAGTGGGTCAATTACAATCATCAGTGTCACAACAATGCCTGGTGATGATGTAACACATCCAATTCCAGATAATACTGGTTATATCACAGAAGGTCAGTTTTACTTGCACAATGGAAACATCGATCCATTTGGATCGCTGTCTCGTTTGAAACAGCAGGTGATTGGAAAAGTCACAAGAGAAGATCATGGCGATCTTGCTAACAATATGATTCGTCTTTATGCAGAATCAAAAAAAGCAAGAGAGCGTCAAAGTATGGGCTTTAAGTTGTCTCGCTGGGATGAAAAATTGCTGCATTACTCTAAGCTTTTTGAAAATCGCATGATGAATTTAGAAGTTAACTACACATTACAAGAAGCTTTAGATTTAGGCTGGCAAACTCTCGGAGAATGTTTCAGACCAGAAGAGGTGGGCATCAAGCAGAAGCTCATTGATAAATATTGGCCTGAGCTAGCAGTAGCGGGGTAGTGCCGTGGCAGAAATTAAATTTACAAAGAACGAACTGCGTGATCAGCAGTCTAAATTAAACCAGCTGAGCAAATACTTGCCTACATTGCAATTGAAAAAAGCAATGCTGCAAGCTCAGGCGGCAGAAGTTAGGCAAGAGTTGATTCAGTTGGAAAAACATTTTGATCTACAAGAAAAAAAGATCGACACCTATGCGGGTCTTTTTTCACAGTACATTGGTATTGATCCCTACGATCTAGCACGTGTCGAAGAAGTGAAAAAACGTTACGAGAATATTGCTGGTGTAGAGATTCCTTTTTTTGAGGGTGTACAGTTTAAATTTATTGAATATTCCTTATTCGATACACCTCCATGGTTTGACGTTGCGTTTCAAGAAGTCAGACACCTTATGGAAGCTAAAGCTAAGGTTTCTATAGCTTATGAAAAAAAAGAAGCTATTGAAAAAGAACTACGTGAAGTTTCAATACGCGTGAACTTATTTGAAAAAGTACTAATTCCGCGTTGTGTAGAGAATATAAAAAAAATCAAAGTATTTTTAGGCGACCAGCAGTTAGCAGCTGTTTCTCAAGCAAAAGTGGCCAAGAAAAAGGTGCTACAAAATGCGTAAAGATTTAAAAAAATACCTCATTGTTGGCTCTGAGCAAGACAAAGTTGCTTTTTTTACAGAAGTGCAAAAATGGGGAGTCGTTGAATTTATCAATGCCCATGATACATATGTAAAAGACGTGCCTGTTGCTGTGCATCAAGCTATGCAAGCTATTAAAATATTGCGCGGCGTCGTTCCTGTTAAACAAACAGAATTATCAGATGATGCACAATTGGAAACAATTGCTAAAGATATTATTAAGGTTCATAAAGAGATTGAAAATCTTCAAGAAGAAAAACGATTACTTTTTCAAGAAATTAATCGTGTTGGAGTTTTCGGTTCTTTTTCCAAAGATCAGATTGCTCAATTGGAAAAAGAAACCTCTTCTGTATTTCAATTCTACCATTCTAAACCGCATTCTGTTGAAAATCCTGATGAAATGGAAAATGTTGTCTTTATTGGTTACGAAAATGGCCTAAACTATTTCTTAGCTGTTAATAAAAAGCCAACATCTTATCCAGGTTTAACTGAGATGACAATCGATCGTCCAGTTAATGTTTTGAAAGATAGATCTAACCAAGTATCCGCTCTTTTACACACGAATGAAAAAAAACTCAAAGATCTGAATCAATACAATGTCGCGGCTCATCATTATTTAACACGGCTTCTTGATCGCTATCATTTGAAAGAAGCTGAAGGATTCTCTGCTGAATTAGTTGATGGAGCACTTTTTGCTATTGAAGCTTGGATTCCACCTGAAAAAAAAGAGTTATTAGCAAAGCATGTTCAGGATCTTTCAATCTATCTAGAAGAAGTTGAAATTGAAGCTGACGAAAAAATACCTACCTATTTAGAGAATTCAGGTAATGCACGTATTGGTGAAGACTTAGTGCGTATCTACGATATCCCATCTAATACAGACCGTGATCCATCACCTTGGGTTTTATGGGCTTTTGCTGTATTTTTTGCGATGATCATTAATGATGCTGGCTATGGTCTGATGTTTTTGATCGCATCATTATTTTGTTTTGTCAAATACCGTGACAAGGTCAAATCTTCACTACGAAGAACAATGAAGCTTGGCTTAATACTTTTCAGTGCTTGTGTCATCTGGGGATTTTGCACGTCTTCTTTCTTTGGTATAGAAGTGTCTGGCAATAGCTGGTTTAGCCGTTACTCTTTAACTCAATATCTTGCAGAAAGAAAAGCTGCTTACCATATTGAAGCAAAAGATGATGTTTATCAGCTTTGGGTAAAAAAATATCCAAGACTTGAAGGTGTGACTAACCCTCAGCAATTTATTGCTGAAGCTTATTCTGAAAAAGATGGTAAAAAAGTTTACGAGTTACGAGCTAAATTTATTGATAACATCATGTTTGAATTAGCATTCTTTGTTGGTTCAATACACATCATTATATCAATGCTGCGTTACATCAAGCGTCATTGGTCACATGTTGGATGGATCATATTTATTATTGGTGGCTATTTATATTTCCCAGTAATGCTAAAAGCGACTTCAATTTTAAATTATGGATTTTTGATCCATAAGTCCCAAGCAGGACCTATTGGATTATATATGATTTATGTAGGTATTGGAAGTGCATGGGCACTTGCGATCATTCAGCACAGATTAGGCGGAATTACAGAAATTATGCGAGTCATTGAAGTCTTCGGTGACGTCTTGTCTTATTTACGTTTATATGCGTTAGGATTAGCGGGCGCAATGGTTGCCATTACATTTAATAACATGGCTTCTAATGCAGGTATTATTTTTGGAACACTGATTATTATTGCAGGACATACCATTAATATCACTTTAGGGTTAATGAGTGGTGTAATACACGGCTTGCGTTTGAATTTCTTGGAGTGGTACCACTATTCTTTTGAAGGTGGCGGGCGCCTCTTTAATCCTTTGAAATTATTAAGTAGAGAAAATTAAGTTTTAACAAGGAGTTCATCCAATGGATGATTATCGTATGGTGGGACCAGCTTTAGCCCTTGGGTTAAGCTGTCTTGGCAGCTCAATTGGCTGCGGTATATCAGGAATGGCCTCACATGCTGTGATGGCACGCATTGAAGAGGGTCACGGTAAAATTATCGGGATGTCTGCAGCTCCTTCTTCTCAATCGATTTATGGTTTTATTTTGATGATCTTGATGCAGCAAGCAGTTTTAGCTGGTACTTTAACAGCATTAGCTGGTGTTGGTATTGGTTTATCTTCTGGAATTGCGATGATGTTCTCATCAATATTCCAAGGTAAAGTTTGTGCTTCGGGTATCCAAGCATCTGCAAAACAACCAGCCGTCTTTGGTAAATGCTTTGCGGCGGTGGGTATTATTGAATCGTTCTCATTGTTTGTTTTTGTCTTTACTTTACTTTTGATATAAAGGATCTTCCTTTATTCCACGTGATAAGAGGTGAACTATGCGCTGGCATTTATCGAAACGAATTAAACCGACTGTAATGTGCAACCTGGAAGGGCTTATGAAAAAGCGCCGACGTAGTCATTGCAAAACATCGTCTGAAAATGTGCCGGAGAAGTCACCTCAATCTTCTTTAAGACGAGCTAAAAAACGAGGGCGGCCTTCAGAGCCATGATCGTAAGATTAGTTTTTTTAGCGAGTCTTTTTCTACTTGCCGGATGTAAACGCGATAGCATTTACGTCCGTAGCGAGTATATCAATCACAATCGATTAGCAAGTGTCCATGTTGGCACACCTGACTATCACAAAGCTGAACCTTTTTACGGAAAACAAATTATTGTTAGATGGAATATACCTGCAAATTGTTACACTCCAGGTCATTGCACAATGATGTTATCTGTATTATCTGGAGACTATACACAAATTAAAGTACCAATAACAATTGATTGTCAAAGAGGCACATATATTTATCGAATGATGAATTGCGACTACACTCAATACCAAGGTATTTTGACATACAAGGTTGAATTATTCTGTGATGATACATTAATTGAACAATGGACACATCATACCTGGGCTGATTGGATTGATATCGAGCCTAGTTGATAGATACTGCATGAAGTGTTAGATCCAATAATTGTTGGTGAGCGGTTCGTATTAAATTTTCAGTTGTTTGCCAGTCTAAGCATGCATCAGTTACCGAAACTCCATACTTCATTTTATTTAATTCTGAAATAGTTTGGTTGCCAGCATTTAAATGACTTTCTAAAATGATGCCAGCAATTTCTTTATTACCCTTGGAAATTTGTTTTAAAACATCGTGGAATGCAGTTTCTTGTAATTGGTAAATTTTATGACAATTATCATGCGCGCAATCAATAATTAACCGAGTTATTAGATCCATTTCTTTTAGCAAATGAACCGATTTGGCAATCGATTGTTGATCGTAATTTGTTTTGCCCCCACCACCTCTAAGAACTAAATGAGAATAGCTGTTACCTGAAGTAAAAAATTGTGTTAAGTAGCCTTGTTCATTAGCATTAATCATTGACTGTGGCTGTTTAGCAGCAAAAGCTGCTTGAACAGCTAGTGAAATGTTTCCATCAATACTGTTTTTAAACCCAATTGGCATTGTTAAAGATGATGCAAGTTGACGATGGGGTTGAGATGAACTTGTTCTAGCTCCAATACATCCATAAGTGATTAAATCCGCCAAATACAGAGGTGTAGAAAGTTCTAAAAACTCCATTGCAGCTGGCATTTGCAGGTCACATAAATCGATTAGCAATTCACGAGCCAATGTTAACCCACGATTGACTTCATAAGTCCCGTTCATTAAAGGATCATGTATTAAACCTTTCCAGCCGTAAGCTGTACGGGGTTTTTCCATGTATACGCGCATAATGATAAAAATCTTATTTTGGACATCGTCGGAGAGTTTTTTAAGACGTTGAGCATAGTCTTTGGCAGCGGTTAAATCGTGGATTGAACAGGGGCCGCAAATAACTATTAAACGATCATCAACTCCATCGAGAATATTTTTTAATGCCTGGCGCGATGACTGAATAAAGTCTTTATGCAAAGATGTGAGAGGTAATGATTGCACTAATGCGTTTGGAGTCAGAAGCTCTTGTGGCTTGAGATTGTTTGTATTAATATGTGCACCTTTTTCAATCAATTGTTGAGCCATTTATCAGATTATTTGCAACGCAATGGTATTTGTGGTAATGCTGGCTTGTAACATAACATCTAAATTTTAGCTATTGCATGTTTAATGATAATTTTAATTTATTGACTTCAGCACAAGACCAGGGCTTAGAAACTGTCATAGCTGATACAATCATTCAATTTACTCCCAGAGCGCAAAAAGGTGGATATTCAGCTCACTTTGAGCGCAAACAATGGCGTGTAGAAACAAATGATTTTATTACCGCTCAGATTGCAATTAATAGACAACACATGGCCAAGCTTAGTGGGCACATACGAGAGTATTCAGGTTATCAAAGTCCAAAATTTGAAATAAGAGCTTTGTGGCCTAAAACAAGTTCTCAAGTTCTATTAAATAAAAATACACCTCTTGGAATACCTTCATTTTTTTTAAAAGAATCTACTATACATTTATTTTGTGAGCGCACTATCGAGCTTGGTTACAATTCAATAGTTATAGGATCATGGTTTAATCAAGCTGTTAATAATAACTCAGAAATTAAAAATGAGTCCATTGATATTACATCCTCACTAATGTTAATTAAAAAATATCAATTAAATTTGTATTTTGCTTTAAGTGAGGATGTAGACCATGTTGAAGACTTGTTTTTAAATTCTTGCGATGGACTTATAGTAAATATAAATTGTATTGCGACAGCTGATTGCACAATGCAAGAATTAGTTATTCAGAAACTCTGTTGTCTTGAAAAAAGATTGCCAAAGGGTAAAAAAATCATTGCTTATGTCAATGGGATATCTCCTTTAGAATTAACAGAAGATTGTTCAACTCAAACTTTATTAGCATTTCCTGCAACTGCATCTGATCCATTTAACACACCCGAAAATGCAAATGTTTTATGGCAAGATTTAAGGCTTAAAAAGCGGTTATCAGATACTCCAATTTTACCTATATTTAATACATGTGGAGTTGGTTTTGGAGAGGGCTTATGGCCATTATTACCATCGTGTTTTTGGCAAAAATATATTATGAGTATGGATTCTTCACCATTTATCGGCGGTATTTGTTTAATGAATGGTATGCCAAAAAAAGGGTCGTTATTAGATGCCAATCTTTGGTTAATGCAAGAGATGTTATGGAGCCAAAAACCTGCAGACTTATTGTTTGAGACATGGGTAAAGGTGCATCATCCTGATTGGCCAAAACAAATTATACAGTTATTGAATGAAGTAGGAGATATTGCTAAATGGTTTCATAAGAGATCAAAAAGTAATGAGACAAAATCTAAAACCGAACCTGATATTATTTCTTATCGTTTGATTGAGCTTGAGCAATCCATTAGTAATTTAGAAGAAGAGCTTAAAGCATATTTTACATTTTTTATTATTGATGCGAGACGCATATTAATGCATTTATCCAAACGTGACCATTTTCCTTTAACAAAACTTGGCACTGAAGAGATCATTCAATCTGCTTTTTGGACTGTTAATGGAAAAGGTGGCGTTTTGGAGCAACCTAGCAGCGGACCCAAAGGGTCGCTGCAAGAAAAGATATATGGGCAGAACCGCTGGATCTAAAGATCCAGCAGCTTTTTCTCAATTTCTATGACTTTTAATTCACACTCTTTGAGTTGTTCTTTGAGTTTAGTAATGAGTTGAGCAGGAGCTTTTTGGCAAAATTCTTCATTACTTAATTGATCTTTAGTGCGATTCAAATTTAGCAAAGTTTTTTCTTGTTCTTTGACTAAGCGCAGTTTTTCTTTTTCTTTCATCTCTTCTGGCAATGGAACTAATAGATTAATACCATGAACTAAAGCCGATCCAGCAAATGCAAGAGTTGGTGCTTGTTCAACACAATGGATTTTGTTCACAGGTATCAATGATGCTATAACATCTTGATTATCCTTGACTGTTTGCCAATGTGAATCCTGACCGATGATGTAAATATCAGTACGCAATCCCGGACTTAATTTCATTTCACCGCGGATATTGCGGATAGAATACACAACATCTTGTATAAGATTGAATGTTTCTTCGATTTTTTCGTTTATATCACTATCTAAAATGACTTGGGGATAAACGGACTGGGCGCAACAAGTAGCGCTTAATGCTTTTATCATTTCAGTTGTGTAGCGATCATTTGATGAAACCGAGGCATCTTTAAATCGATTTTTTAATAAGCTAAATAGCTCTTCTGTAATAAATGGTGCCATTGGATGTAATAAACGAATTGATTGGCACAGAACAACGCTGAGTATTTTTTGTTTGTTGCAACGCAATGCAGCGCTGCCTTGTTTACCAAATAGATGTGGTTTAACAATCTCTACGTAATTAGCACAAAATTCTTTCCAGAAGAAATCGTACGCAAGCTGAGTTGCCGCATCGAATTGGTAATGAGTGATCAAGTGATTGACTTTTTTAACAGTAGCGTTGAGTAATGATAATATCCACTTATCCTCAAGCTGTAAAAGGGAGTCATCAATACCTTTGCTTAAGTCTTCAGATGTAAGTCCTGGTAGATCGTTATTACTATCAAGATTCATGAAGACAAAACGCGCGCCGTTCCAAACTTTATTAGCAAAGTTTTTAAACTCTTCAAATCGGCGTTGATCTAAATCGATTTGAGGGCTGCTCGTTGCGCTGGCACAAAGCGCCATGCGCATCGCATCGGTTCCAAATTCGTTGATCACTTGTAAAGGATCAATAATATTGCCCTTACTTTTAGACATTTTTTCCCATTTACTGTGAACATCTTTGGGAAGCGTTTTACCTTTGTCGTATTCATCGCGCTCTTTACCAACAATATATTGAATACCGCCGCCTTCTAAATTTTTCCAATACGATTTTCCAAATATCAAGCCATGCATATAGGTTTGAGGAAATGGAACTTGGTCTGTTACAGCAATACCCATAAATAGCATGCGAGCAACCCAGAAAAATAGGATGTCATGAGCTGTTATGAGTAATGAGTTTGGATAGAACGTGTTAAAGTCAGGTGTTTTTTCAGGCCATCCCATTGTTGAAAAGGGCCAGAGTGCAGAAGAGAACCAGGTGTCCAATACATCAGAATCTTGTTGCCACTGGTCTGGATTTTTTTTGACTTCGTCGGGTATTCCATTGGCTTCACAAATACAGATTTCTGGATTGTCGGTTTTATACCAAATGGGAATACGATGTCCCCACCAGAGTTGTCTACTAATACACCAATCGCGCAGGTTATCTATCCAATTAAAGTATGTTTGTTCAAGTTGTTTTGGAATGATAGTGACTTGTTTATCTTCTACGATCGCTCTTAACTTTTTGCGGAACGGTTCCATTTTAATGAACCATTGTTTAGACAAGTAAGGTTCAATGATAGCTTTTGAGCGATATGAGTGACCAACACGATGAGTGTGAGGCTCTTTTTTAATTAAGAAACCTTGTTTTTCTAATGCATCGGCAACAGCTACACGTGCTTTATCCATAGCAAGACCTGTAAATGCACCGCCTTCTTCATTGATTTTACCATCAGGTGTCATGATGTTAATCATGGGTAACTGATGGCGAAGTGCCATTTGGTAGTCGTTGGGATCGTGAGCCGGTGTAATCTTCACAACGCCTGTTCCGAATTCTGAATCAACGTAGTCATCAGCTATAATTTCAATAGAGCGATTGGATAGTGGTAGTAATATCTTTTTACCGATCAAATGCTTGTATCGTTCATCTTTGGGCGCTACAGCGACAGCTGTATCGCCAAGCATTGTTTCTGGTCTTGTTGTTGCAACTACAACAAATTCATCTGAATCAACAATGGGGTATTTTATATGCCATAAGAATGACTGATGCTCTTCATATTCAACTTCATCATCAGCGATGGCAGTTTGTGTTACTGGATCCCAATTAACTAAATAATCACCGCGATAAATTAGTCCTTTGTCGTAAAGCTTTTTAAAAGCTGTTCTTACAGAAACGTTTGCTTGGTCGTCCATTGTAAAACGCAGTCTTGACCAATCACATGATGTCCCGATAGCTTTTAACTGTTGGAGTATCTTTGAACCAAACTCTTCTTTCCATTGCCAAATTCTTGCGACAAAATCGTCTCTTTCGTAATCAGTTCTTCTTTTGCCCTCAGTTGCGATCAAATGTCTTTCAACAACCGTCTGAGCAGAAATTCCGGCATGGTCAAGACCTGGTAACCACAACGTCTCAAAACCACACATTCTCTTATATCGAACTATACAGTCCTGCAAAGTACTAACCAAAGCATGACCCATGTGCAAGGCACCAGTGATATTTGGAGGGGGCATGACAATTGAAAAAACAGGTTTAGTGGTAGGGGAGTTAGCTTTAAAAACTTCGAATTTATCCCAAAATTGGCGCCACTTATCTTCAACATGAGTTGGGCTGTAAGCTTTAGGGAAGTTTTCTTCAAATTGACTGTTTTCCATCGTCGTAGCTCTTAAGTATTCAAATGAGGGAAGAATAGCAGATTACCAAAAAAATGTCAGATTAAGATGAATGTTGGATCTATCTTTGGACTGAGGACTTTTTAATAAGTATCATATTAATTTATTTAATTATTAGTAAATAAATTAATATTGATTTTATCAAATAATATAATTATAATTATTATTTATATATAAAAAGCAAGGA
>JAEMRK010000036.1 GCA_016463375.1 Parachlamydiales bacterium
ATCTGAACCAAGATCAAATTCTCAAAGAAAAAAATTCTCAAAAACTTGAGCATTAAAAAAAATAACGAACGATAAGAATTAACTTGTTGACTTTCGTCAACAGAGCTTTTATCGCACAAGCCTTATTTAGACTTGCACTACTGTTTCTCTATTCCTGTTAAACAACTAAAGTCACTCGGTGGTGACTCTCATTCTTTTGACGTTTCGCTTTTATTTCAGCTCCTCGTCGTGAAGAAGCATTGACTATAGTGAATATAGCAAATTTAGCGCAAGCGACAAAAATGAAATAATCTGAAATGATTGTTTAAGTGTCTTGATTGAAGTAAGTTGAGACGCAATTTTTTTTCTGAAAAATCGCGTTCTGGCACTATTTAGGGATCGATTCTTGGAAAAATCCATTCAACTTCGCGCGGATGAAACAAATTCACGAATGGTGGCAATGCTGGTATGAAAACAGAACGAATTGGAATGAATCGACTAATCTGTAATGAGCTTCCAATAAATCCTAAACAACCGGCAAAGCATAATACAAGACCTGAACCTAAAAGTTTGTATACTTGGTGTGATTTCTTATTATTGAAAACAATTTCAACACAGGTTGCTAGAAGTAAAATAATTCCTGATACTATTATGAAAAGGGCTATAATTTGAGCCTTAGTTCGAAGATGAGAGTTGCAACACCGACAGTTGACCATATATTCTATGCTCGAACTCAAACAGTGATTGCTAACTCTCATCATAGAGAAATCTTTGGTTTATGATTTGGCTGTCTCGATATAAACTTTAGTCATTTTATCGCCTCTACGTAACTGTTGAAGCGTTTCTAAACCTTTAGTGATCTTGCCAAATACTGCATATTGTCCATCTAAGAAGGGCAAAGCATCTAGACAAAAATAAAATTGACAACTGGCAGAATCTGGTTGGTTTGATCTAGCCATCGCAATCACTCCTACTTCGTCATGCTTGAGTTTTGGATTAATTTCTAGCTTAATTCTTCGCTCAGTTTTAGTTTCAGGATCAACAAAACCACCTGTACCGTTGCCTTCTGGATCTCCTCCTTGTACTACAAACCCTGGTTCAAAGCGATGAAACGTGAGGTTGTTATAAAAACCACGTTTAACGAGATCCAAAAAATTACCAGCAGTAATTGGAGCTTCCTTTTTGTAGATTTCTATTGTCAAGTCACCCTTATTGGTTGACATATGTACAATTTCTTTATCGCTCATACCATTCCTTAAGTATTAATAATTTTAAACAGTTTGGAACATAGCATTATCTCAAAGTATTGAAATTTTGTAACTAGTCGATTCGATTTTACTTATTGAGAATAGAATTTAGTGATAGCTTACTGTGATTCTTTGAATCACAGTAAGCTATAGAGATTAATTGACAAAATAATATACGCCAAAACCAGCTAAATATCCCAGTAAAGCGACAAAGCTAATCCTTTTGAAGTACCATGCAAAATGAATTTTTTCTAAACCCATTAATGCAACGCCGGCAGCTGAACCAATAATCAAAATACTTCCACCTGTTCCTGCGCAATAAGCTATAAGCTCCCATAGACGAGAATCCATAGGGTGATCAGCTAATGAATACATGCCCTGAGTTGCAGCAACTAAAGGAACGTTGTCAATGACAGCAGATATCAAACCTATAACTAATGCAACGATATCAAGGCTTGGCAAGTTTTGATTCAACCATGTTGCAATTTGGTTAAGTAAGCCAGAAATTTCTAACGATTTAATGGCTAATAAAATACCGAAGAAAAACAGAGCACCAGAAATATCGATTTTCGTTAAAATATGCGGAACTCTCAAGTGATTTCTTTTATCATCTTTAACATGCAAGAAGTCTGTTACGATCCATAAAATAGCAAGCCCAATAAACATTCCCATGAACGGCGGCAGACCTGTTAAAACCTTAATAATGGGAACAGCAACTAATGCTGCTAATCCTAAAAAGAAGATAAGTGTACCTTTAGGTTCAACGATAGTTTTTTGACTAGCAGTTAATTTTGGATACTTACCCTTAAGATTTTTTGTTTCCCATAAAAGTGGGATGATCAGACACGCTAAACTGGGCAAAAATAAAGCTTTCATAATGTTTAATGTGGAGATCTGGCCGTTAATCCATAACATTGTTGTTGTTACATCACCAATTGGCGTCCATGCACCGCCAGCATTAGCTGAAATAACAACCATGGCACCCAAAACTTTTCTCTCATTAGCATCAGGTATTAATTTTCTTAACAATGAAACCATGACTATAGTGGTCGTAAGATTATCCAAAATAGCTGATAGAAAAAAAGTAACAAAACCAATGATCCACAACAAACTCCTTTTGGATCTGGTTTTCATCAAATCAGTAACGATTGTAAATCCGCCATGAGAATCAACTGTTTCTACAATGGTCATCGCACCGATTAGAAAAAAAACTATCTGAGATATCTCAGATATATAATGTTGCAATGTTGTCATTTGACCACTCATCGCATGTTGATGAGATAGAAAATAAATGGCCCAACAAACAACTGCTGTAAATAATGCAATCGCTGCTTTATTAATTTTAATTGAGTGTTCAATCGTAATGGCCAAGTAGCCAATGATGAACATAATAATTAGAGGATACTCATACGTCATGATAACGCCTTTTAAAGACTCATAATAATCCACCAATTCTAAAAAAAATTGAGATAAGGCAAAAGAAAATAAGTCTTTTATAGAATATTAGATACCCATTTGCAAAATGTCGTGCATTTTGATAAGGCCTACTAATTTTTGATTTTCAATAACTGGTAAAACAGTAATTGGATGTTGACAATCCGCTTCCATCATTTCTAGCGCTCTTTTTGCTAATAAAAATGGCTCGATTATTTTGGGATCAGTGTGCATAAGGTCTTTCATTTTTAATTGCAAGACATCGGTTCCTCGATTTGTCAAAGAGCGTCTTAAATCACCGTCTGTAAATATACCTTCTAATGCCATTTGATCGTTTACGACTAAAAGGCAACCACATTGTTTTTTAGAAAGTTCAACTAAGACATTCACTAGCAGGTCATCTTTTTGGCAAAGAGGTAACCTCTCACCTTTTAGCATCAAATCACTAACTTTGACAATAATTCCACGACCAAGTGATCCTGCCGGATGATTAATAGCAAAATCATCTACAGAAATATTTTTTGAGCGCATGTATGCAATTAGTAATATGTTACCGAAAATCAATTGAACGGATGTTGAAGTTGTTGGAGCTAAATCAAAAGGACATAACTCTTTTTGCATCGGTAAAATAATATATTGGTGGGATAAATTAGCTAAGCGGCTATGACTTTTACAAACAAAAGCTAATATTTTTACACCTTTATTACGTAAGAAAGGCATAAGTTGAATCAACTCATCACTTTCTCCACTTTTACTTAAAAAAATAACTAAGTCCTGGTTATTTACGCTTCCTAAATCACCATGTAGAGTATCGCCAGGAGGAAGAAAGAAAGATTTTTTACCAAGCGAGGCCAAAGTTGCTGCTAATTTTTGGGCAATGAAGCCACTTTTACCTACACCAGAAAAAAAGACGACCCCTTCGCAAGCTAGTAAGGCCTGCAACATTTTTTCAGCCGCTTCAATATCAAGATGACTAAAGAACTCATCCAAATTCGATTTTTCTAAATGTAATAGCTCGCGCAGCATATCGCCTCCCTTAAGGGATGTATTATACATTAGCGGAGATAATAAATCGACTTGATCGCCTGATCTCATATTTAAAATTTTAAATCCTCGAGTTCTTGTTTAAATACATTTAAAAACGCGCATCCGTAAAGTCCATCAACAACACGATGATCAAAACTTAAAGTGACATGCATCATGCTACGTATTGACATGGTGTCATCTTTACTGACAACAACTTGTTTTTTGATCGATCCGGTACCAATGATTGCAACTTCGGGAGGGCGAATAATTGGGAAACCCATTACAGCTCCTGCCATACCAAAGTTTGTCAGTGTCATAGTACCACTATCAACATCTTCACGAGTCAAAGCGCCGCTTCTAGCGCGTTTTGATAAATCAGTTACTTGCTTTGCAATCTCTGGAATACTCAACCTCTGCGCATCACGTATAACAGGAACTAATACGCCGTCTTTTTCTAATGCAACAGCAATACCTATATTAACCGAACTTTTTTCAACGATGTCATCACCTACTATAGACGAGTTCAAATGAGGAAACTGAACCGCTGCTGTAGCCAATGCCTTAATCATAAAGCTTGTGATTGTGAGTTTAACACCATGTTGCGTCAAAAATGCTTCTTTTTGTTCGTTAATTACTTTTAATGCATCTGTTACATCAATTTCTTGCACAACAGCTGCATGAGGTATCTCTTTGTGAGATTTTGTCATCACATCAGCAATCGCTTTACGCATACCAGTCATTTTTGTTGTTCTAGGGCTATGTGGACAAGGCTGAGGAATCGGAGCAGCAATATCTGATGGTTTAACACCCGATCGTTGCATTGCGTAATTTTCAATATCCTTTTTAGTGATACGACCGCCAGCACCAGTTCCATGCATTTTTTCCAATTCACTAAATGGAATTTTTTCTTGTTTTGCTAGCTGTATAACTGCTGGTGAAAAGTAGTCATCCATCAAAGCTTGATTTGACTGAGTTGCCTCTTTGACTTCTTGAGCCATTTTGGGTGTTTCTTTAACAACAGCATCTGATGGAGCAACAATTGCTAAAGCAGCTCCAACATCTAATTCATCACCAGGCTGAGCTAATATAGCTTTTAAAATGCCACCCACTGGAGATGGGATCTCGCTATTTACCTTATCAGTTGATACTTCGAGCAAAGCTTCGTCTAATGCGACAAAATCACCAACTTGTTTAAACCACTGCACAATCGAAGCGCTAAGTATGCTTTCACCCAATTTTGGTAATCGAATTTCGATGTCTTCTTTCATTTCAATCTCGACATACCCAAAAAGTATATCGCTCCTCTAATATTTAATTTTTAACAGTCTTCAAATGACTCAAACGTTTGAGCAAATCAAACCAGTGCTCTTCACCTTCCTTAAAAACCAAACTAATTTGAATCCAGAATAATGGAAGGGATTCACTAAAATGTGGAAGTTTAACGTAATCTTTTTCGGTGCATAATACAAATTCTGCACCTCTATTTTTACACTCGTTTACAAAGGATTGTAGATCCTTTGACGTAGCCGTCATGTGATCTTGTAATATTAGCTCATGAACGACATGAGCCCCATGTACTTCAACAGTTTGTTTAAAACGAGCGGGTTTAGCAATTCCACTGAACAAACCAACTTTTCTACCCTCTAATTTTAAAGAAATGCTTTGGCCTTTACGATCACAGATAGAAGTTACAATTGGTTCTACACCGATAATCTTTAAATTTTTTTGTCGCAATTGCAATAATTTGCGGTTTTCTTTTGTCAAAGCCCTGCAATAATTAACAATCACACAATCAGCATTTTTTAATCTCTTAGGCTCATCTCTTAGAAAACCACTTGGTAAAAAACGATCTTGACCAAAGGGATCATGTCCATTGATCACAACAATTTCTATATCTCGATGTAACTTGCGATGTTGCATACCGTCATCTAATACAAGCAGCTCTGCACCCGCGCTGAAAGCAATTTCAGCTGCCCTTCGACGATTTCTTCCAACAACTACTAATGCTTTTGGTAAATTTTTCGATAACATATAGGCTTCATCACCACAGACATCAGGACCAAAAAGGGGTCCATCACCACTAGATAATACCAAGGGTTCTTGCCCGTTTTCAGCCGAAGAACGGTATCCTCTAGATAAAATAGCTACTTTAGAATGTGCTAGCAAAGCTCGGGTAAGCATCAACGTTAAAGGTGTTTTACCAGTACCACCAGCCACAATGTTACCAATACTAATCACTGGCACAGAACATTTTTTACTTGATATACAACGCAAATCAAACAAACGATTACGCATCATCACAACTGCTCGGAAAAGCGCACTCATCATTCTCAAAATTGAACGAACGCAAAAGGCTTTTAGCCCCTTTTGTTTTCGTTCAATGTGTGAAACGATAAATCGTTCAAGAGATGAACTCATTGAGCAGCTACCGCCGACTGGTAAACAACTTGTTGTTCTTGTGTAAACAAAGCATTTTCGACAAATTCGATAATTATGTGGATTGCTGTCATATGAGCTTCTTGAATGCGATCAGATGTTGAAAAACCTGTAATAATTAATTCAAGATCAGCCATTCCTTTACACTTACCACCAGTTTTACCCAAAAATGCAATCGATTTTATACCTCTTTTTTTGGCCTCTTCAAAAGCTGCTATTAAGTTTCCTGAATTGCCGCTAGTTGTTAAACCAATAAAAATATCTTCTGGTTTACCATAGGCTTCTACAGCTCTTGAAAATACTTTATCGTAGCCCAAGTCGTTACCGATGCAAGTTAAATGCCCTGGTTCACTGAATGCAATGGCTGGCAAGGCTGGACGCAATTTACGAAATATCCCAGTCATTTCTTCTGCAAAATGGCTTGCATCACATAAACTTCCGCCGTTACCTGCAATTAAAAGTTTACCACCTTGACGATAACAATCTGTAATCATCGCCACTGCTTGTTGTATAAACTTTAAAGAATGCGGTTCTTTTAATTGATTAATAGCGCGCACACCATCGTCAATTGCCGCAATAAGATGAGATAAATCCATAATATTACTCAAATATTTACCTTATAAAATGAAACTATAGTCTATCATGAATCTTCTTTAAACCCAATATTTGTCAGAGTAATATGGCTTCTTTATCCCAAAAAAAATGCGCTCCCTGTCATTCACAGGAAGGCAAATTCAATCAAAATCAAATTAAAGACTATATAGAATTAGTGCCTGACTGGTCTCTAATTGATAATCACCATATTCAGCGCTCTTACAAGTTTAAAAATTTTGCTGATGCTTTAACCTTTGTCAACAAAATTGGAGTTATAGCTGAGCAAGAAGGTCACCATCCAGATATTGAATTTGGTTGGGGCAAAGTCAAAATTATTTTATGGACTCATAGTGTCAATGGGCTTTCAGAAAATGACTTTATTTTAGCGGCTAAATTCAATGAACTAAATTAAGGATTACTATGTTTACATTACAAATTGGTCAAAAAGCTCCATCATTTCAACTTAAAGGAACTGATGGAAACATGCACTCTTTCGAGGATTTTACAGCACCTTTTCTTGTCATCTTTTTCACATGCAACCATTGCCCGTATGTGAAAAATTCCAATCACATCACTAAACAAACCGCTGAGAAATTCAAAGAAAAGGGCGTTGAGTTTGTCGCAATCAATTCTAATAGCACAACCACCTACCCAGAAGATTCTTACAGTAAAATGGTTGATTTAATGAAAACTGAGATGTTTCCATGGGTTTATTTGCACGATGAATCTCAACAAATAGCAATAGCTTATGGAGCCTTAAGAACTCCCCACTTCTATGTTTTCAATAAAGACCGTCATTTAGTTTATACAGGACGTGCTATTGACACCCCTCGTGACCCCTCAAAAATGACCGTAAATAATTTAGAAAATGCCTTAAATGAATTGGTGAACAATAAACCAGTAACCGTTCCTATTACGAATCCGATCGGATGCAATGTAAAATGGGAAGGTAAAGATGCGCATTGGATGCCACCTGAGGCCTGTGATTTAAAATAACTCTTTCAAAAACAACAAATTATAATTTGTTGTTTTTGAATTAACAAGTCTGGAGAATTAAAGACCTTTCAAACGCTCATCATTGAGTTTAAGTAACCATTTAGGTGGGACTTTACAATCAATTAAAATCGTTTCTTTAGTTGTTGGATGAGGAAAACAAAAGTGATTATGGTGCAAAGCAATCGCACCTTCTGCGAAAGGAACTTCTGAACCGTACTTTTGATCTCCCAAAATTGGATGGCCCTTCCAAGCAAACTGAGCACGAATTTGGTGATAACGTCCAGTGTGAAGTTGAACACGTAAAACCGTAAACTGCGTTGTTCGCAAAATCACTTTGTAAGTCAACGTTGCTTTTTTAGCTTGAGTATCACTTTCAGAGGACTTTATAGCTCTAAAATCACCATGAACTATATAGTTTTCAAGCTTGCCTTCATCTTGTGGTATTAACCCTTCAACAACTGCTATGTACTCTTTAGTACAAACTTGATCACGCAATGACTGCATACAACGGCTTAAACTTTTACTAGTTTTTGCCATCACTACAATGCCACTGCAAACACGATCAATACGATGTATTGGTTCTAAGAAAACATTTCCTGGTTTTCCATCACGTTTTTTTATAAATTCCCGTGCATGTTCAATTAGGGAAGGTTTTTTAGACCAGTCAGGTTGAGTCATTAAACCAGCTGGTTTATTGACAACGAAAAGATGGTTGTCTTCGAATAAAATTTTAATGTTAACTTCCTCTTTGTCTTAAAGCTTCATATAATGTCAATGCCGTAGCTACAGCTACATTTAATGAATCTGCAACACCTTTCATTGGAATCGATATGCGTTTATCAGCAGATTCAATCCATTGCTCAGATAAACCTAATTGTTCAGTTCCTAATATCAAAGCGATGGGACCAGATAAATCTGTTTCAGTGTAACAAGAAGCAGCATCAGGTGTTGTTGCCACAACTGATATGCGTTGTTTTTTCAAAAAAGCTATAGTATCGATGCTTGTAGCTTCATAAACAGGAACTGTAAACAATGTGCCAACGCTTGCTCTTACGGTGTTCGGATTGTGTAAATCCGTGCAGCGATCACAAAGTATTAATCCATCAGCTCCCACACCATCACATGTCCTTAATATCGTTCCAAGATTTCCGGGTTTTTCAATAGCTTCTGCTACAACCAAAAATGGATTTTTAGATAATTTTATATCGTCTAAATTGAGATGTTTTTGATGGGCAATCGCAATTAAACCATCGGGTCTATCACGGTATGATACTTTTTCAAACAAGGATTTAGGTAAAATAAATATAGATGAATTTTTATTGGCAATCGTCTGAATGAGTGAGTTTTCATTTTCCCCTAAAAATAGTTCGGGGCAGAAAAATAAAGACTCAATTTGGGCATTAGCAGTAATAGCTCGCGACAATTCCCTGTACCCTTCAATTAAAAATAACTGCGAGCGCTCACGCTCGCGTCTTTCTTTTAATCGAACGAGTTGTTTGATTTTAGAATTTTGTAAGCTTGTAATTTCAAGTGTTCTCAAGTTGCACTTACCTCTTCAACTAATTGCTTTAAAATTGTGTCAACAGCTGTTTGGACAACATCTTGTCGATTACCTTGAGCTTGAATCATCCATGTTTTTGTCGATTTTGATTTTGAGGCAATGCTCATCCATACTGTGCCAACTGGCGTCGATGTCGTACCACCATCAGGTCCTGCAACGCCGGTTGTAGCAATTGCATAATCGCTTTGGAACACTTTTAAAGAGCCTTCTGCCATCGCTTGAGCAACTTCTTTACTAACAGGGCCATTATTTTTTAAAATTAATTTGTCCACTTTTAATAAATTTTCTTTAGCTGCATTAGAATAACTAACAACTCCACCTAAAAAATATTTTGAAGATCCTGCAATTTGAGTTAATAGAGCAGCAATAGTTCCACCGGTACAAGATTCTGCAACAGACAATGTGAAATTTTTTGAAATAAAAATCTTATGCACAGTTTCTGCAACCTGCATACTAACTCCTTTAAATAATAACTGAGATGCCCATTAGCTCTAATTGTGGGTGGTTGTTCACCCAATTAAAACAATTTTTACCAATCCGAATAGGTGCATTTGTCCTTTTTCCATCAACTAAAAATGGGGTTGGCAACGTATGATACCTGATCCATTTTTGTAACGCACGAAAATAGGCAGTGTTGAAAAAGGGGTCTTGAAGCCCCACTTTTTGAAGTGAATGTGTTTTAGGATCTTGGAATATCTGAGGATATGAGAATTGGACCCCCCAGCTTATGCTGTGATTGCCAAGAACCATTGAACGAAATTTTTGATCTGAAGTTGAGTAGTTAAATCGATGAGGTTGCATGCGAATAACCGGTAAACGACATTTTACTATTTCTTTATCATGAATTTCTATGCGGTAAAGAGCTTGTAAATCAACCGTTATTGCTAAATTAAAGATCTGTTTAAACTTAGCTTCTTCAATAGGCTGCTTATTTTTTATACATTTAATATAATTGGCATAACTATTAAGAAAATCTTCGGTGGAAATTGCGCCATTCTCAACTAAACAATCAGTACGATAAAGATGGTAAGGACCAAGTTGATTTAAAAGATCACGCATTTCTTCAATATCAAGAAGAGTAGGCAGCTCAATCCATTTAGAAGAATGAAGCACTCCCTCTTTAACTAATGTAGATGTTTCCAATATCTCTTGACTCATGCGTTTAATATGAGCTGTAATCAATATCTTTAGGTGGCTTAATTTTTTTCTTTTCGAACATGAAAAGAAAAAATAACCAGACAATTCCAATTGTTACATATACATCGGCCATGTTGAAAATCGGAAAATTATAACCCCAGGCTTGTATATTCCACATGTCGATGACATGACCGTACAAAAAGTAATCTAATACATTTCCTATAGCGCCTGTTATAATCAAACAAAATGGAACGACTAATGAGCGATTTTTATTAATAAATAATATAAAAATTGTTAAGCAGCCTATGAGAACCATTCTACCCATTAACAAGTAATCTTGATAATCGGCTAAAATACCCCAAGCAGCGCCTTTATTAGTCGTATGTACCATAGAGAAATAAATTCCATGATAACCATTGATAAGACCTATACCACCGTAAGGGAAATACGAATGCATCCAGCTAAATGTTGGTAGAGAAGTTGCAACCCAATATTTAACAACAATATCAAGAATCAAAAGAGGAATTAGAAAAGAAAAAAGCGTTTTACAGGCCTTATCAAAACTCATGTCTTACAATAGGCCCTTTTCGAATTTATCTTGAGCGCTCACAGTCATCGTCGCATAGGGGATCGCTTCAAGACGAGCTAAGGGAATTTCTTCTTCAGTAATATCGCAAATACCATAAGTATTTTCTTCAATTTTTTCTAAAGCACGATCAATTTGTTTAAGCATTTTAAATTCTTTTGTCGTTACTTCTAAATTAATTGTACGATCAAAGTCATCAGTTCCTTGATCAGCTTGATGCTGAGAGTACCCTGTTGCATCATCTGGACGCTTAACTTCTTGAGTTGAGCCTTGTAATGTATGCAATAATTGCTCTCTTAATTCTATTAAACGCTGTTTAAACTTGGCAATTTCACTCTTTTTGAGTGCCATAGTAAATCCTCCCATTCATAAATAATCTATAAACCAAGTTGCTTAAATCGCGGTTTGAATTCCGTCTTTTGGATTTATCGAACGAATTGCTTCGACTAGTTCGCAAATATCAGTGAAGCGTTTATAAACACAGGCATATCTGATATAAGCTATGGAATCAAGCATCTGAAGATGTTTCATTACCATTTCACCTAAATCATGCGTGGTTATTTCCTTAACGCCCAGCTCCATCAGTTCAGCCATAATTTTAGCAACTAATGCATGAACTTGATTTCTACTAATCCTAGTGTGTCTACAAGCAGCTTCGAGACCATTAGTTAGTTTTTGCTGTTGGAAATCTTCGTAACGACCATCACGTTTATGTACTTGAACCATGAGTTCAACCGTTTCGAAAGTCGTAAATCTTCGCTGGCAATTTAAACACTCTCGCCTACGGCGAATCGCGTTCATTTCTACGGCGTTGCGTGAGTCGGTGACTTTAAGTTCAGTGTGGTTGCAATAAGGACACTTCATCCTAAGTTCCTATATAGGTTTGAATAAGCCCATTGCGGTAAAATGCATTGTTTGGATCAGTTCTACAAATGCCTAACATCTATCTCGTTGATGCAACTTGGTTTTCTCACAAGGAGGTTAAGTATCAACAACAAATTCCGCAACAAAAAAACTTATATCAGTCCCGTCTAAGGGGCTCTATTAAAAAATTAATTACATTAATTTGAGTAAATTCTAGTAATATCACTTAAAAACTATTAATCAAATGCTAAAAGTTTTGATTTACAACACTTTTAGCTTCTTTTTCAAGAAGTTTAATTCATTACAATAATTAAATTTTTTTGTAGTCGGTTGAAAAAAACGTGATTAAGGCATATAATTATTAATATGAATAAAGACACTATTAAAAAATGGTTTGAAAACCACTTCACTGTTTCTAAAAAAATTGGGAAAAGTATTCCTTTCTTCAATGAATATTACGCGCAATATCCTAATCATGTTTGTTGTACGGCTCATCTACCACAGAATTACAAAAAAAATCATCATCCTCACATAGCTCTCCCCTTTGATAATAATCAAATCGTTAGTATTGATGAGTATCTCAATGCAAGTCCTATGCAAATAGGTTGTATTAACTACATAGCAACTCAAGGGCCTAGAAAAAATACTTTTGACGCTTTTTGGAAAATGATTTGGTATGAAAAATGCAAAGTCATTGTATCAGTTACGAATTTGTTTGAAGGTACAAAAAAAAATCATATTGTTAAATTTGATGCTTTTTGGCCTGAGGCCAAAAAGGCTCAAAACTTTGGTCAATTTAGAGTTGAAAGTTTGAAAGAAGAAGTTTCAGACAGATTTACATCTCAGCATGCTCAACAGCTCTTGATCCGTCATTTAAAAATGACTTATGAAAATCAAGAACATAATGTTGTTCATCTCCATTTAGAAAACTGGCCAGACGATGGTATTGTAGAAGCTGAGAGTCTTTGGGAACTCGTTCAAGAAACAGATGTTTGGCGCAAAGATAAGCCAGTGGTAGTTCATTGTGCCGCAGGCATTGGACGAACAGGAACATTTATCGCAACTCATAGCCTATATCATGATATGCTAAGAGCATTTAATACCATGCATGTCGATGAAAAAAAATTTAATATTCCAGATGCTGTTTATGCAATGCGCAAATACCGCTATGGAGCCATGATAGCATGGGAAGAGCAGTATTTGCTGGTCATCGAGACTTTAGAATTGATCTTAAAACAACTTTTGAAAAAAGTTTAACAAGTCTTTAACTGCTACACGTTCTTGCTTCATTGTGTCACGATCACGAACAGTGACTGTATCATCTTTTTCGATAGTATCAAAATCAACAGTAACGCAATAAGGTGTGCCTATTTCGTCATGACGACGATAACGTTTACCGATAGCTCCCGATTCATCATATTGTACATTTCCAAAGATTCGTAATAGATCTAAAACTTGTTGTGCTTTTTCTACTAAAACTTCTTTTTTCATTAATGGGAAAATTGCAATTTTAACAGGTGCTATTTGTGGTTTAAGATGTAGTACAGTTCTTACCTCATCACCTTCTAATGCCTGCTCTTCATACGCATCACAAAGCAGAGCTAAAAACGTGCGATCTAAACCAAATGTTGGTTCAACAACATGAGGAATATATTTCTCGCGCGTTTTTGGATCTGTATATTCCATTGATTGACGAGCAGCTTCACTGTGTTTGGATAAATCAAAATCAGTGCGGTAAGCTAGACCGTATAATTCTTGGCGACCAAAAGGAAAATCGAACATGATGTCGACAGTGCGTTTGGAATAATGGGAAAGTTTTTCTTGTGGGTGTTCATATAAACCTAAATGATCTCTTTTCAAGCCGATTAAATCACACCATTGCCACATTTTCTCCAACCAGTCTTCAAAGACAGTTGTCCAAGTTGATGGTTCGATGAAATACTCAATTTCCATTTGTTCAAATTCAATTACTCGAAATAAAAAGTTACCCGGTGTGATTTCATTACGAAACGCTTTACCAATCTGACCCACACCAAATGGGACTTGTAAACGCATTGTATCGAGAAGATTCTTGTAATCTAAAAAAATAGCTTGTGCTGTTTCTGGTCTCAAATAAGCAATGTCATCATCATTAGAACCGGTCTTACTAAGTTTTGTTGAAAACATCAGATTAAAAAAACGAGCTTGTGTCCAATCTGATTTACCGCATTTTGGACAAGTGAGCTTTTCTTTTGTCAAAAGAGCATTAATTTCTTCAAGATCCATACCCTCGACATTCAAATTCAAAGCCTTTTCAATGAGGTGGTCTGCACGAAAGCGTGCCTTGCATGCTTTGCAATCGACCATAGCATCATTAAAACCAACAACATGCCCTGAAGCTTCCCAAGTTCTAGGATGAAGTAGTATAGGGCCATCCATGCCGACCATGTCAGTGCGGTTATGAATAAATTGCTTCCACCATAAATCTTTTATATTCTTTTTAAGCTCTATACCATGGGGCCCGTAGCTGTAGGTATTAGCAAAACCTCCATAGATGTCAGAGCCTGGATATACAAAACCACGGCGCTTACATAGTGCTACGACCTTTTTCAATAAATCAGGTTCTTGCTGCTGCATCGCTTTTTCTTTCCTCTTAATCTAACAAAGGTCTAAAATTTAACACATTTCAGATTAAAGCTGTCTCACGAAAAACAGGATCTCAATGTACGCACTTCTATTATTGTTTTTAGTTCCTATATCTCTACTAGCAACTCCCCCTTCCAACAAAAATTTAAAAAATATTGTTGAAGATTCAATACGCTTCTGGAATATTCCAGGTTGCAGCGTAGCTGTTATCAAAGATGGTAAAACCGTATTATGTAAAGGTTTTGGATTAAAAAAAGCCAATGAACCCAGCTTGGGTCAAATTGATAGCAAAACTTTATTTGCTATAGCCTCACTATCCAAAACTTTCACAGCTACTGCTGCTGCTATAGCCGTTGAAAATAAAGATATTCATTTCGACGATCCCATTTTTTCAGCTTACCCTCAATTCATACTCGTATCACCATATGCGACAAAAGTTATATCTTATCGCGATGCATTATCTATGAGAGCGGGTCTTTTTGCATCAATTGCAACTCAAGATGAGTGGATGATCAAATGCGATTCCCAAGATAACTTATTAAAAAAACTGTTTAGTTTGCAGTTACCTTTTGGTTTTAGAGGCGCTTTTTACTATCAAAATATGCTCTATTTACTTGTAGGAAAAGCTTTAGAACAGATAAAAAAATCTAATTACGAACAAATAATTCAAAGTAATTTATTGACACCCCTTTCAATGAGTTCTACAACTAGTGAATATAGCACTTTTATAAAAAGTAATAACCGTGCCATTCCACACCAATGGGTAAACAAAAAATTCAAAGCAGTTGCTGACAGTGATATGTCTCTCATCAGCCCAGCTTTGGGTATCTACTCCAATGCTGAGGATATGGCAAAATGGTTACAATTCATAACTAAACCGCACAAGATGCTTTCAAATGAAGTTGCAGCAGAGCTATTTACTGCGCAAACAGTGGCTACAACTAAAGGTTTTTTACAAGAACATGATCAGGACCTAAACGCTCTTTATTTTCCTAACTCTCACTTTCTTTCCTATAGCATGGGTTGGTTTATTCACGATTACAAAGGAATTGTTATTTATCAAGCACCAGGTTTTGTAACGGGTATGACACCTGTTATGGCATATATACCCTCACTTGAATTATCAATTGCAGTGCTGTGTAACTGTGAGTCACCCTATTTTAGCCATGCGGTTTTATTTCAGATTATCGATGCTTACAAAGGGTGGAAATCGAAATGGAATGATAAATTCCTAACTATTGCAAAAGGGGTTAACCGATGAGACACCCTTACGCGATTAACCTTTTTATACCCAACAATAAGTTAAATATTGAATTTTTTGTCTCACAATATGCAGCTTTTTATTTTTTACTTAAACGACCTTGGAGGTTGTCATGAGTTCGATTGTTTTAAAAACATTAAAATTTCCAACTTATCGTCCCATTCCGCCGAAAATTAAATCGGCACCCATTAAAGTCGAGCAAATCTTTAGCCAAGCTAAGCCAGACTTAAATCAACCATTTGCTCCATCCTCCCTTACTAATCATTCTGTCACTCAAGCCCCAACTCTTAAATCTCCTTTTCAAAAATTCACTCGAGATTTTAATACAAAGACAGCTCCTTATTCTCAATTTCCGGGGTTTGAGAAAGATATCCCACTTCAATGTAATAAATTGCGCAGTACCGAACATGATCAAAAAATCAGCGCTTATCTCCCCTTAATTCAAAATTCTCCATTTCAATGCATGGAAGTCACTGAAGAAAACGGTCGTATTCAATTCGTCGAATTAAAGTATGACGGAAAGCACGCAAAAGTTTTAGAAGGTAAATTTAATGAGCTGGGTCTAAAAAATCATATCCTTCACGAAAAAGGAATATATTCATTATGGTTTAATAGTTCTGAGCTTGAAAATATTCAAAAGTTATTTGCAAGTATCGCAGATAACGCATTGTTTAATGAAAGCGCATTAAAAAAATTTTCAAATGATTTTTGCACATCTACAAAGACTCATAATTATAGACAGGTAGCTTACGACATATTAAAAGGTCTTTGATATTAGGGGCCGCTTTTGCGGCCCTTTTTAAGTTTCCTGAGCACTAAATTTTGCAAGTTTAGAATTTATATTGTCTTTAGCTTCATTGAGCCTTCTTTTAACGTGACTATCTTCTCTAGCGCTACTTATCAAAATACGAGTTTGGTTTATGCTTAAATTATCCATAGAATCAATAATACATGCATCTTTTCCACCCTTACGCTGACGAAAACCAGCTTTTGCGATATTCGTTACTGAAGCGATATCATTTATTTTTTTTGTTATAAAATTCATAGGAGATTGAGGATTCAAAGGGTTACATATGAACTGATACCAATATTTAGATGTAAGAGTCATTCTTGTTTTATCTAAAACTGAAAGAAAACTTAATATTTTTTGAATAATTTCGCTGGGGAAATAATCAAAGATCACTTCGTGAGAAGTTGGTAATAAATCCTGTGTTACTTTCATATTTTTCCAGGGCTAAAATTTCAAGAACAAGGACTTTAAACTTTTACGATTTTGAAAGCTAATAATTAATTTATTAATTTATTAAATAAAACTTTGTATATTAAAT
>JAEMRK010000004.1:0-12696 GCA_016463375.1 Parachlamydiales bacterium
TATATTAAAAATAATTATTCTGATAAAGAGTTGAACAATTAGAGGAAAAAATGTCTTTAAAAAATTTCTTAATTGGCTCACCTCTGCATACGGTGCAAGAGAAAAAAGAACGCTTTACCAAACTAGTAGGCCTTGCCATACTTTCATCGGATGCTCTGTCTTCAGTTGCATACGCTACTGAAGAGATTTTGATGTCATTGATGGTAGGCGGCATAGCATTAACTCACTTTAGCCTACCTATTAGTTTATGCATCTCTCTTTTAATCGTGATAGTAGCAATTTCTTATTATCAAACACTTATAAGGTACCCCCAAGGCGGTGGCGCCTACAGTGTTTCAAAAGCGAATTTGGGTCGTAATACATCTTTGGTAGCTGGCGCATCCCTTTTAATTGATTATACATTAACTGTGACAGTCAGTGTGACAGCAGGCGTTGCTGCTTTAACATCGGCAATCCCTTTTTTATTCCATCACCGTATTTTGCTATGTGTGCTTTGTACATTAATTTTAACGATCGCCAATTTAAGAGGCATTAGGGAATCAGGTCGCTTATTTTGTTTTCCCGTTTACCTTTTTATTGTCACTGTAGCAATCACAATTGGTCTGGGTTTGTATTATTCATTTTTTACACCAGAAGCTGAACCGTCTACTAAATCTGTACTCACTTCAAATTGGCCATTATGGATATTATTAAGAGCTTTTGCATCGGGCTGCGTTGCTTTGACTGGTATCGAAGCAATTGCTAACGGGGTGCAATCGTTTAAGCCACCAGAAGCGCGTAATGCTGGCATTACGCTTATTTGGATGGCAACATTGCTAGGCGTATTATTTATTGGCATAACATATGTTGCTAAGCATTTGGGTATAATACCTGTTTTGCATGAAACAGTCCTCTCTCAAGTTGTTGCAAAGACATTTGGACGCGGTATCATGTATTACATAATTCAAGCAGCCACATGCTTGATATTACTACTAGCTGCAAATACAGCTTTTGCAGGTTTTCCGAAATTAACATCCATTATTGCCTATGATAGTTATCTGCCCAAACAACTGACTAGTCGTGGAGACCGTTTAGTTTTTTCTAATGGCATTATTATATTGGCCCTTTTTGCATTAATTCTGATTTTTATCTTCAATGGCTACACAAGCCCTTTAATACCCCTTTATACCGTAGGTGTATTCACAGCATTTACTCTATCTCAAGCCGGCATGGTAAAAAATTGGATTACCACAAAAACTCATGGATGGATGAGAGGTGTTTTCATTAATGGAATAGGTGCATTAACAACAGGTGTTGTCTTATGTATCGTTGCGGTAACAAAATTTATTCACGGAGCTTGGATCGTTTTATTGGCTGCACCATTAATTGTTTATTTAATGCGTAAAATCCATTCTTATTATTCAAGGGTGCAAAATCAAATCGCTCTTAAAAATGGGGATACTATTCCTCATTACACAAAAAATCGGGCTTTAGTCCCTATTTCTGGTGTCATTAAAACGTCCATGAACGCAATTGCCTATGCACAATTAATTACTAAAAACATCGATGCACTCTACATCGCTTTAGATCCCAATGATGGCAAAAAAATTCAAAAGGAGTGGGCCATTTGGCATCCAGAAATACCTTTGAAGATTTTAGAATCCCCAACAAGGTCGTTAATTCAACCTCTTTTAAAATACATTGAAGACATTCAAGATCAAGAAGAAATGATTACTGTCATCATACCAGCATTAGTGCCCACACGCTGGTGGCATCAACTTTTGCATAATCAAATCTCAATTTTGTTGAGAATGCTTTTGCTCTTTAAGCCCAAAGTCGTGACAATCACTGTACCTTTGAGAATTGAAGAATAGATATGTTGCCAATCAAATATATTCATTTTGAATCAATTGATTCCACTAATAATTGGGCTAAACTTAATTTGGAATCATGTCCAGAAGACTGTTTAACAGTCATTACAGCAGATTATCAAACAGCAGGACGCGGTCGTTACTCTAAGCAATGGATATCTCAAGAAAAACAAAATCTTTTGGCAACCTATGTATTTTATTTAGATAAATCAACAGTTGATATTGTTCCACTTATTCAAATTTTGGCAAAAGCCACCGTCGCCTATTTAAAAACACTTAACATCAACGCGCAGATAAAATGGCCCAATGATGTCCTTGTTGAACAAAAAAAGATCGCAGGTATTTTGTGTGAAACTGTACAGATGACAAATAAGACTGCCATTATTGAAGGGATTGGTTTGAATGTAAATATGCCTCAAGACATATTATCAACAATCGATCAACCTGCGACTTCACTTTTTTCTGAAACTGATATGACACATTCAATTGACCTTGTAAAAGAAAAATTATCAAAACACTTTCAAATAGAACTTAATATTTTATTTTAAACAAAATGACATATCCACACATAGCTTATTTAAAAAGTTTCGATCCTCGAGCCACACTCGATAATCAACGATTAATAACTACCAATAAACTTAAAAATTTTCATGATAAAATTGGTAAAATCTTCTTTAAGATTTCATGCTATTTAAGTTTCAAAAGGAACACAAGAGAGATTAAACTTAAATTACTTGAACTCTCAGATAATGAAATCAATCTGAATAGGTTTTTGATCGAGTCAATTAAATCAGGAAATAGTACTTTAGAAGATAAAGTTTTTACCCATGAGCATGAATTTTTCAACACTCTCGGTCGACTTGCAAAAGATTTAAATTTAAATAAATCTTATCCGGATCGCCCATTTTCCAGTGAGATGCTTTTACCAATTCATGCATTAAATAAAGGCTTTATTGCACTTAATCAATACACGAACGAAAAAGTATGTCAAGATTTAGGCGAACTTAAAAATTATGGTTTTCAAAGGTTAAATTATAAATTTTACCTGGAGATGACTCAATATTGGACTTACTATGATGACCATTTTCAATTTCATGAACAAATCGACCATTCAGCTCAAAAACTAATAAGATCGACTCGTCTTTTACGCAAAGAGATTTATAGTATAACCCATGACTGGAGATCAGCATTTAGATCAGATTTTACTAAACTTTTAAAAGAGCCGCTTGGCAATTTTGAAAAAGATTGGTCTGATTACACTCAAAGTCATAAATTACTTAAAGAAGTTAATAACATATATATAAAATCAGATTATTTTGATGAATATCATCGATTAAGGTTACGAAATTACTTCATTGAAGATACTTTTGATAAAGCAGTCACTGCATTGGATAAAGAATTGCCAATCCATCTTAAAGGTTAATAAGTTTACAAATTAGGTATAACCTTAATTGATGGATGAACTTTGGCTCTTAAAATTTGCTGAATAGAATTAAGTGTTGAACCTGTTGCTGAATAACAAGATGTGCAAGCACCTTGATAGGAAATATAAATATCTGATCCGTTTTTGATTTCAACGATTTGAATACCGCCGGCATCAAGTTCAATATAGGGTCTTATGTCTTTAGCAATGATCTCTTCAATAATAACCAATTTTTGTGCATCAGAATATTCCGGCCAATCAGTATATCCACCTCCATCAATATTTTCTTCTGGTAGAGGCGTCATTGCCGCTTCTGGTAATGGAATGTCAACACACAACTTTGATAGTTCCTCTACAACTTCCACGACATAATTGAGTATTGGGAAAGCAGATTTTGGAAATGCAGGAACATCGGTACGATCTTGTAAATAACGATCGATTAAATCAACACCGATTCGCCCTGCTTGATTGTAAACTTTTCCTATAGATAATTCGCAAGCAGCTTCTAAAGCGCCAACGAGTGCTGGTGGACCAAATGCCATAAAACGCGCATCAACAACTGTTGCATCTAACAAATCAATTAACCAAAATAACTTTAACTTGCATTCTGAGTTATCTTTTTCAAAACAGATAACGCGCATTGATAAATCTTCAGGGTTCTTTAAAAGTTCCCCCTGGCAATAAGGCGAGGCAATTTTTTGCTGAAGCTTTTTACTAAAATGCCAATCCATTATTCAACCCACAATTGCTTGTATTGATTTTTAACGAACACAATCCGATCGATTGCTTCATCGATATCTTCATCGGTTGTGTCTCTAGATAGTGCAAAAATAACGATGTTTTTAGCTAATGGATGATTATTAAATAATGAAGGATGAGGAATGGATGCGAGTAAGTTTTGCCGGTTAAGAGCAAATAGTAACAATTCATTATGAATATTGGGAAATGCTAAACAACAGGTATTAGGCAATCGATCGTTTCGTAAAAAAAGGGGTTGTACATCCGCTAGTTTTGAACAAATCCCATCACTTAATTTTGCAGATAATCGAGCTGTTTCCATCATAGTTAAATCACATTGCTCTTGAGATATTTTTAGTGCAGCAGCCAATGCATTGGCTGCTGCATTTGAAAACTCGCATCTTTTAAAATTTAAAGATGGCAACGTCATTTTTTTATACAAAAGACCAACAGTGCCGATGGGTGCACTAAATAAAGATCCATCAAATGTAATTAAATCAGCATTTAAAGACTGAACATCTAAAATGGATTTACCAACAGCCAGACTCATGTCAATATGCAATAGCGATCCATTTTCTAAGCACTTTCTAGCAATTATTTCAACAGGCGTTAAAACTCCAGTGATACAAGCAAATGGAATTGACACTAAAGCAGTGCGAGGTCCTATTTTTTTTATAATGTCTTCAACATCTAACTGATGTAGGAAAAGCTGCTCAGATAATGGACTAAACAAGTGCAAAGCATTTTGATGTTTTGTTGTCAAAATATGGTTTTTACCTGATTGACAAACGACATCTGAATACAATCCAATTAGCATATTTTGAATCAAAGCATGATAAGAACTATTAAGGGCTAGTTCCCATTGGTCATCAGAATTGAAAGCATTTTTAATTACAGTAACAGCCTTTTGGTATTGAATTTCCAGGTCAAAACTGAGCTGGTTATGTCCACCCAAAATGCCCCAATTATGCGTTAAGCTATTAGTATAAGCAGTAATTGATTCTTTACAGGGTTTTGTGACTGTATGATTGTCAAAGTAGATAAGTTTTTTTAAAGACCGTTCCATAAATACTAGAGTTTTTCAAAAACTCCATTAGTATGTCGAAATACAATAGGTTCTCCCGTTGGAATTTCAAACTCTAAAATATCTTCTTTAGACATATTTTCAAGATGCATGATAATCGCTCTTAAAGAATTACCATGCGCAGAAATTAAGACGTTTTTTCCGTTTTTTATTTCTGGAAGAATTTTATTTTCGTAGTAAGGTAAAACACGCTTAAGCGTCATCTTTAAGCTCTCTCCATTGGGAGGTGGCATATCAAAACTACGACGCCAGATTTTAACTTGGTCTTTACCGTATTTTTCTGCAGTCTCTGCTTTATCAAGGCCTTGTAATTCTCCATACATTCTTTCGTTGAGTTCCCAGGCACATTGAACAGGAATAAAGCCATCAGTCTTACCATAAGTTTTAGCCCATTCCTCCATTTTACCCTCTCCTTCGTGATTCACTAAAGGAACTTTTCCTGAAGGATGGTTGAGTAAAGCAAGCATAGCAGTCATTTGTGCGCGTATCAATTTAGATGTAAAAATCATATCAATTGGATATTCAGCTAAAGCCTTACCTGCATTAAGTGCTTCTTGGACTCCAATTTGACTTAAAGGAATATCAACCCAACCTGTGAATAAATTACGTTGGTTCCATTCGGATTGACCATGACGCATAAGAATCAAATAATTTGTCATAACAGTACCTTTATGCTTTAGCTAAACGCTTTCATAAATAATACACTGGAATTCCTAAAATAACAATGATCAGACTGAGCTCAATTGTAAATGGCTTATGTAATACCAAGCAAATAACCAGAATCGAGCCAATAATTATATATAACGCTGGTTATATGAGATAGTCGCATGACCTATTGAGGAATTTTTAAGTTGGGTTTTTTAAATCTCATTTTGAAAAGGCCAATAAGCTTTTAGGAACTTGACGGCATATTTACTACAACTTAATGAAGCTATAAAAGTTAAGAATGCGCTTATTACCCAAATTAGCAACAAACAACTAGGCGATTCACTTGATCAAGCCATTTTGAGGGAGCAAGTCCAACCCAATCATAGATCCAATAACTGGGACTGCTGAATCAACTAATGATAAGTTTTTTTAAGATGGGGGGGTTCAAAATTTGACATAAAAATAATTAAATTTTGATGATTTAGAAAATAAAACCTCTAACGCACCTATAAATTGAACTAAATTAAAGATATAGATTAAAATACCACTCTAGATTTTTGGAGTATTACATGGCAACTAATCGATTGAGTAAAATATTAGCCCAGGCGGGCGTAGCCTCAAGACGAGCTGCAGAGCAAATTATTGAAGAAGGACGCGTCACTGTTAATGGTAAAGTTGTCGTTATCCCTCAAACTCAAGTTGATCCGACCAAAGACCGCATTGTTGTTGATAAAAAATCATTACAAAAAACTCCAAAAAAAGTTTATTTCCTTCTTAACAAACCAGCTGGTTATATTTGCTCTAATTTTGAAGAAGGCAAAAAAGTCGTATTAGATTTATTCAGTCATTATCCCCACCGTTTATTTACTGTTGGTCGTCTTGATAAAGATACAACGGGCTTATTATTAGTGACTAATGATGGACATCTTGCAAATCGCATCATTCACCCCTCCTCAAATATCCAAAAAGAATATTTAGCTCGCACAGATCAAGAGATTTCACATGAACATCTAGTTACTTTAAGTGAAGGCATGTGGATGGATGGATCTTTTGTGAAACCAATCTCTGTTAAAAAAGTCCGTCGCGGAACTATCAAAGTTGTTGTTGGCGAAGGCAAAAAACGAGAAGTGCGTCGTTTGATTGAAGAAGCAGGTTTAAGTGTTAGAGATTTAACACGTATTCGTATCGGTGGGTTATTATTAGGAAATCTTCCTATTGGAAGTTATAAAGAATTATCATTAAATGAATTAGATAATTTGTTTCCATAAATAACTAAATTCCAATTAATTGCTTTATTAATTATCTTTCTATTTCTTTCAACTAATAATCATTTCAAAAAATTTTATACTATAGACTATTGCGCATAAAGTTTAAATATTTTATATATTGTTTATAGAGAAAAATTTACTTTATGAGCTCCCCTATTGCAGTTTGCTTTTAGGGATTTAAGCGCATATAAGAGAGCTAACACACCGTCTGATGTGCCCTTTCAGACAAAAAACCACTTTAAAGTAGGAGAAACCCTATGAAAATGCAAAGTTTAGCAAAGGTCTTTGTACTTGGCCTTGCTAGCTGTCTTTTCATGAGCAGCATGTACAATAGCTGTAACCCTGGCCCTTGTATGCCACGTTGCCGCCCTTGTCCACCTGATAGACAGTGCACACCCGATCAAACACCTCCTTGTGCTCCTTGCACAGAAGGTAAACACCACCGTCATTTCGTAGGCAATTCAGGTAATTGCTCAGAATATGATCGTTCATGCTACATGGACACTCAGTGCCAACCTTGTAAACCCAAGAAGCCTAAGTGCGTGAAGCCACCAAAACCTAAATGTTGCCCAACTCCAAAACCAAAATGTTGTCCAACACCAAAACCTAAATGTTGCCCAACACCTGCTCCTAAGTGTGCTCCAAAATGCGCACCTGTGAACAATGGCAATAATGGTAACAACATGAACAATACAAATAACATGTAATAGTACATGTTTTGAGTAGTGTTTAGTAGTCGGGTACATGAAAAATTCAAGATGACCGTCTGTTCTTAAAGATCAGACGGCGCATCTTTTTTTTCGTTTTTAAATATTGGCCGCACGTATCGGCCATTTTGTTTTCTCCCTCTTAACGGCTTTAAGCCAGGACAATTAACTATCAATTTAGGAGTGATCACTAATGAAAAAAAGAGACTTAACGAAATTGGCCTTAGCGGGTCTAACAGCTGGGCTGTTAGTTAGTACACAAAGCTGTACTACCAATTCAGAATCGACTAGAACCACAAGAACATCGACGACAACAACTGCGCCTGATGGAACTGTGCACCAATGCGAAAATGGCCAATGTAGATCTTACCAAGATTGCAGCGCTGCTCCGAGTGCAACAACGACAACGACTCAAACGACTACACAAAACCGAAGTGGTACAAGCACATCATTGCCTCAAACTAACGATATGCAGTCAAAGCGTTCAGTGCTTAATGACTAATTAACTGCGCAACTTACAATTTGTAAGTTACGGCAACATTCGACCTCGGGCTGTCTTTTGTATCTTGCGACTTAAGACAGCCCTTATCGTTTAAAAACGTCCAACTCTTCTTCATTTTAAAAAGGCTTGCAGGAAAATTTACTTGGCTATTACAAGTAGTTTTTTTAACAAATCTTCTTAAATTTATGCCCCTAAGCTCTGTTCCCAATCTCGGTATAGGAATTGGTTTAAGACCAATTCATTATGAGGATTTATTCGAGATAAAACCAAAAATCGATTGGCTAGAAATCATTAGCGAAAATTTTATGGGAGACTCTCCTCAGATCAACCAACTTTTAGAGAAAATATTAGAACACTATCCCGTAGTCATGCACGGAGTCTGTTTAGCGATTGGCAGTCCAGATTCTTTAAATTTCGACTATCTAAAAAAACTCAAGGCCCTTGCTCGAAAAACTAAATCTCCATGGGTATCAGATCATTTATGTTGGGGACATTTAGACGGAACTCACTACCACGACCTACTTCCCCTGCCTCAAACTAAAGAAGTCGCCAATTACGTTGCAGAAAGAGCTCGTGTAGTTCAAGACTATTTAGAAGTCCCATTAGCTCTTGAAAACTTATCGAGCTATTTAACATTCCACGAAAACGAAATGAATGAATGGGAATTTTACACAGCTGTTGTTGAAAAAGCTGGCATTTCGATGATGCTCGATGTCAATAATATCTACGTTTCATCTCGCAATCAGGGTTTTGATACACAAAACTATTTAGACGCGATTCCTATGGATCGCGTCGTACAGGTTCATATTGCGGGCCATAAAGATTATGGAACTCATTGTCTAGATACTCACAATCAAAAAGTCATTGCAGATGTTTGGGAGTTGTACGCTCAAGTCTATGCTAAAACAAAGGGTATATCTACTTTATTAGAATGGGATGATGATTTTGTAAGCCTTGTTGAGACTTGTGAAGAGGCCTTTAAAGCAAGGCAGTTTCAAGAAACCTTTCAATTAGCCCAAGCTTTATAATGACCTATGACTTATTCGTACCACCTTGCTTATTACGTGTTCAAACGTGGTTTGCCCAAGCCATTACAAATCCCTTAATTGATCAGCAACATTCAAATCCAATTACTGTAAATGGGGAAGCCTTATCCATAGAAGCGGCTCAATACATTGCAGATGGACCGAAATTATTAGCCCACCAACGTCTGGAAATTTATAATCAACAATATTGGTGGCGTCTTTTTAAACAACTTCAAGCTAGTTTTCCTTTAGTATCGAGTTTATTTGGTCACAATGATTTTAATGAAATATTTGCAAATCCTTATTTAAGTGCACACCCGCCTCAGGGATGGTTTTTAAATGATATATGTAGACAATTTTGCCAATGGGTCAATGAAAACTATTGTGATACAGATCTGCCTTTAATATCGAGATGCGCTCATTTCGATTACGCTTTTGAAAATGCATTTCATGCTAAAGAGATGCCCTCTATCAGTTCATATAAAGGAAAAGGCAAAAGTAACAATCGTTTGTTACAGATTCCCCTAAATCTACAACCTCATATGACTTTGCTCAATGCTCCATATGATTTATGTCTATTTAGAGAAGAAATATTAAAAAAAGGTCCCGAGTATTGGCTTAACAATCATTTTCCCACTCTTAATAAAGAAAGAGATTTTTTCTTTGTCGTCTATCGCAACAGCAATCACAATTGCTGTTGGGAAGAACTATCTGAAGGTGAATATTTATTTTTATCTCTGATTGATAATCGTTCCATTAAATCATGTTGTGAATGGATTGAAAAAGAAGAAATTTCTATAAATTCTATTGGTCTAAATCTAGACGTTTGGATGCAAAAATGGATAAGTAATAATTGGTTGACGCCAAGTTCTTGAATTAATAATGAGATGCTGGGCATAGTCAAATTGGATTCACTCTACTGCACAGGCCTTCATGATTGCACTAACTGACCATATTCATCAGATGGATCTGAGAAGAAATGAACTCACCTTACCAGAATTTCCACAAAGTATCGCTTGGTTTAATACTTCCCCATTATCTTTGAGTGGCGCTCTTCGTTCTCGACTTGTTCTACTCCATTTTTGGAATTACAGCAGCGCTAAAAACGCTAACTTAATTCCTAAACTTAAGGATTTAGCTCAAAGATGGCAACATACCCCATTTACATTATTGGGAATTCACAGTCCAAAACTTGTCAATGAACAAGACCTTGAATTAGTAAGACAAGCCATATTAAGAAATGACGTTGATTACGCGATTGCACACGACACTGAAAAAGAGATTTTACAGTCCTTGAATATAGATCCAGCTCCATCATATGTCTTACTGGGCCCTACTAATAACGTTTTGTATTCTATTGATAATGAAAATCAACTTCCGTTAATGGAGTCTGCTATAAAAGCTGCTATGGATTTTTATGGAAATGACGAATTTAACCATTTAGATTTAAATTTAGATTTAGAAAAAAATAAGCAGTCACATAATTTGACACTAAATTTTCCTGGAAAAATTGCTATCGATACTGCCTCAGAAAGGCTATTTATTAGCGATTCACATGCTCATTCAATTTTAATTCTTTCATTCAACGGTCAAATTTTAGAGCGTATTGGGCAAAAAATTGCATCTTACAAAGATGGATTGTTTGATAACGCTTTGTTTTCAAATCCCCAAGGGCTTGTATTTGATGCAAATAAATTATTGGTTGCCGATGTAGGCAATTGTTGTATTAGGTGCATAGATTTTTCCACTAGATCTGTTTCGACTATTCCTATTAAATTTAATAGCCAAACTCCTTGGGATTTAGCTTATCGAGCTGGTGAATTGTTCATTGCCATGGCCGATTCGAATCAAATAGGTCAATACTCAGCCCATAATCAACAATTAAAAATATTTGATCATGCATGGGCTCAACCATCAAGTATTTGTCTAGGGACAAATAATCTTTTCGTTGCTGATAGCTATAACGGTTGCATCAAGTCAGTAGATTTGACAACATATCAGATTGAAACGCTTTGTGGCTGTAGTGGAGCTAACCCATATAACCTCTTCCAATTTGGAGATCAAGAAGGATTAATCGATAAAAACGTCTTACAAAATCCCTGCTCCATTATTTATATCCCAAAAAATCATTCACTCATTATTGCCGATACATTCAACCATCGCATCAAATCCTTAGATCTTAAAACAAAAGTGATGAGGACTATAGCTGGTAATGGAAAAGCTGGTTTCAGAGATGGGATTGCTATGGACTGCCAATTTAATGAGCCCTCTGGCTTAGCATTATCGGCTGATCAACGAAGAATTTATGTAACAGATACAAATAATCACGCCATTAGACTTGTTGATATAGTATCCAAAAGCGCTACAACACTACATTTGTCATTACCATGAAACATCATGCACAAAACACATTATCTTATTACACCTATGATATATTTGATCAGTTCCCAAACTTGGTAGCAGCAACATTTACTCGAAAAGGTGGAGTTAGCACAGGCCCCTTTTCTTCACTCAATGTCTCTTGGTCTGCAACACCTGAACTCAATGTTGGTGAAACAAGAGAAAATGTAATTAAAAATACAGAGATTGTACGCAAAGCGTTATCACCGCAATTAAAGATGGTTAAATCTTGGCAAGTACATGGTGATCAAATTGTGAAAGTCACTCATAAAAATTGTCACGAAAATTTTACAGGCGATTCTTTAATTACCAATGAGCCCAATATAGGGTTATTGATTAAGCATGCCGATTGTCAAGTTGGTATATTTTACGATATTAAAAATCACGCTTTGGGAGTTTCTCATTCAGGCTGGAAAGGCAGTGTGCTGAACATTTACAAAAAAACGATAGAAGCGATGAAAGAAAATTACGGAACGTGTGCTAAAGATCTATTAGTTGCCATTTCTCCAAGCCTTGGTCCTTGTCATTCCGAATTTAAAAATTACCTGACAGAATTCCCCAAAGAGTTCTGGAATTTTCAAACTAAACCGAACTATTTCGATTTGTGGGCACTATCAAAAAATCAACTCATTGACGCTGGCATATTGCCAGCATCAATAGAAATTGCCAAGATGTGTACCTATGCGCATTCAGATGAATTTTTCTCATACCGCAGAGAAAAAATATCTGGAAGAAATGGAACAATTGCTTATCTAAAGTAAAAACTCTTCGCTTAAATTTTCTATAACATATTTTCTCACTTGGCTTATTTGAACTCGATTTAAAATACTTTCTTTATCGCAGTAGGCTTTTATTGACTGCTTAAAAGCATCATTATGCGCATCAGCTTGGGTAAAACCTGATAATCTCATTTTATTAGTGATTAGTTTGCAGCTTTGCTCAAATGGTCCGGATAACATTTCAGGCTCAGTTGATTGGAGTGTTCTTTTTAATATTTCAACTTTATTATTTTTTAAAACGCGCCAAACGACACACCCTTGTAAAAAACTTG
>JAEMRK010000004.1:12796-62312 GCA_016463375.1 Parachlamydiales bacterium
GAATGCCATTCACTCAATATGTATTTTCCGCGTATAATAGCGCAGTAATCATTGCGCAAGCATACAGCCTGACGCTCAACATCATTCATTTTTATTTCGAGTTCTTTAGTAATTCCTAGCAATTTCATCTGTTCATGGCATTCATTAACAGAATCATTTTCTCTTAAGGCTGCAGCTATTGCTTTTCTTTGCAATTGAGCTAATGGTTGTAACCCTAATTTCGAACGAAATATAAGCTTAGTATAAAATTTTTCGTCTGTAACGGATAATTGCTCTATGAATTTATGTATTGGTAAAAGATCATTTTTTGTTTTTGCAGGGATTGATGTAAATTTTAAATGACCTTTTTTATCAAAAAAAACTTTGGACGGATCTAAATCAGCTGGTAAATACTCACTATTAACTAGCTCATTTAAAAATTGGATAAGTCCTTTCTCATAGATTTTGTAATTAGGTGCTGCTTTATCCCAAGAGCATAACATGGGTGATTTACCAAGTTTTTCTTCAACGGTAAAAAGACCGTTTTCTGCTAATTGACGATCAGCTAAAGGCAATCCCCAATTACTTTTTTTCCTCTCTAATTGCTCAAGAGCTAGGCTGGTTTCGTTCCTTAAACTGTAACGAACAACTATGCTGTCATTACCCTCAACATGAAAAACTAAATTTTGATCGTTGGCTTGTCTTTTAATCGATTTAAATGGCAATCCCAGAGATAATATGTTCCCATGATCATTAACTTTTTCGGGATGTCTGCAATTAGCTTTTTTCAGTACCCATTTTTCATGTAACGGATCTTTTTGCAAAAAAATTGGACATTCAAGCCGTTCTAAACTTTTATGAAGTTGATATTCGAGTTTGAAAAGCTCAGAATATCCTCCCCCATTTTTTTTCACGATTTGCTTTAAACCATGATGCAATGTACGCACTGACAGAGAATTTTTTTTGTTTTTGTAAGATTTTGCAATAGCGTTCACTAGTGTTGAAGAATCCTCTATCTTATCTAAGCTAGTTTTTCCCAACTGATTGAGAACGTCAATCTTAATTGGATTCTCGAGTTTGGACTCAAGTTCCATAATTTCAACTTCTTTTTGCAACCGATTGTAAAATCTACAAAAATCATCAACTTGTATTGGACTTGATTTTTGTATAGTCTGTGAAAAAACGCGGTTGATTTTAGTAATTGATTCTTTGATTGTTTCTGTATTATTGGAGCTGTTGGGATCAATGAGCTGACATAAAAGCATTAAAGAATCAACAGATCCTTTATCGCCATGCTCTCTTATGGCCAGTTCAGTATTAGCTATTGTTAACAATTTCGACCATTGCTCATAAACATTCAAAATTGTCTGATTCAATTTCTTATGTTTGTATTGGTCATTCTTATCGAACAAATGGATGATGTTATAAATCCAGATCCACACTCTTCCATGCCTAGATTGAGTGCTTGAATAAAGTTTGTTGCTCCATGGTGAAGCAATAAGCTCAGAGTTTTTTTCACTTTTAATAAGTAATGGTAATGTTTGTTTTAAAGATAGGTATGATAGATCTGCGGATTTTTTTTGATTAACTGATGAATTCATAAAATTACCCTGGTGATTGAAACTAACTTTTATATTTTTTTCGATTAAGACAAAATCATTTTTAACTTTTAATTTAAATAAAAAAATATTAATTAAATATTAATTTGAATTAAAAGAGAAAAAATGAGCATTGATCCTAATATTACTTATGTAAATTTGAGAACAGGTCAAATTATAAAATATGAAGAAACAGATGAAGTAGATGAATCAATAAAAAATTTATTTAGTTTAGGTGAGGGAGTTGTCATCGATTTTTTCAATAACAAATTGAAAAATAAGATAACTGATATTGAAGAAAATTCTAAATTAGATGCATCTTCCAAAAAAACTGAAACAACTGCCTCAAATATTGTTTTTCCTATAACAGACAACGTATTAACAAGTATACCCAGAGGCAGTTTTTTACCTAACTCTCCCCTACTACAATTTAATGATTCACCTAGAATGTCCCCAAGAAATTCGCCTAAAAATTCTCCAAAAAGATCATTGAGTCCATGTCCTCAGTCTTTCATTATTAATTTGGAAAATATCTCTGCAGTGGCTTTATTTTTTTTTATAAAATTCAATGAATTAGGATATTCAAAATTTTTACATTACATGGATAGTAATAAAGATTTTTCTTTAAGTGATCTTAAATCTGCTGCTGATAGCGCTAAGAATTACCATAGAGCAATCATAGATCCTTATGTCATGCGAAACCTAACTCAAAGAGCCAAAAATTCAGTCTCTGCTGCCAAAAAAAATGCTGAAGAGTTTGGGAAGCATTACAAATCTGTATTATAGATAACAAATCGACAGTTAAGTTATAATAAACCTTCTAATTTGCCCGCTGGATGTTAAATGAAAATTTTAGTTATTGGCACAGGTTATGTTGGTTTAGTCACTGGAAGTTGCTTTGCAGAGATGGGTCACCATGTCACATGCCTTGATGTAGATACTAAAAAACTAGCTCTTTTGAAAAAGGGTACAATCCCTATTTACGAACCAGGTCTGGAAGAAATTGTTAAACGCAATATTAAGTCAGGGCGCCTGCTCTTTTCAAATAACTATCAAGAATCCGTTGATGATGCTCAATTTTGCTTCTTAGCCCTTCCGACTCCTTGTAAAGCGGGTGGTGAATGTGATCTCACTTACATTGAGCAAGCAATTGTCGAAATCGCTTTGCACATGAAAGAGCACAAAGTAATTGTCAACAAATCAACTGTGCCAGTTGGTACCAATGAAGCTGTTCGTCAACTTTTATCTGATATGTTGGCAAACCATGGTAAAGACATATCATTTGATGTTGTCTCAAACCCTGAGTTTTTAAAAGAAGGGGATGCTGTTAACGATTTCATGAAACCAGATCGTATTGTTTTAGGTGTTGAGAGTCCATCTGTCGAAAAACTAATGAGAGAGTTGTACGCGCCATTTAACATCAATCATGAACGCATATTGGTCATGGATCCAATTTCTGCAGAGATGACTAAATATGCTGCTAATGCCATGTTAGCAACACGTATATCCTTTATGAATGAACTAGCCGGACTTTGTGAAAAAACGGGCGCTAACATTAACTTAATTCGTAAAGGATTGGGGTCTGATTCTCGTATTGGTTACAGCTTTTTATACGCAGGTGTTGGATATGGTGGATCGTGTTTTCCTAAAGACATTAAAGCCTTAATGTCTAAAGCAGAAACACTAGATCATCCATTATCTATTCTTCAAGCAGTTGAAAGCGTGAATACACGTCAAAAAAAATTGTTAGCTGAAAAGATAAAAAACTATTTTCAAAACGATTTAAGTGGAAAAACTCTTGCTATTTGGGGATTATCATTTAAACCTGGCACGGACGATATGCGTGAAGCGACATCCCTTGTACTGATACAAGAGATGTTAGAACTTGGTGTGACTTTGCGTTTATTTGATCCTGTCGCCATGAACAACGCCAAGAAGTTATTACCTCATCCAGATCTCATTTGGTGCCAAGATGAAAATGAAGCTGCTATAGGCGCTGACGCTATCGTTCTTGTAACTGAGTGGAAACAGTTCCGTTTTGCAGAATTTGAAGAAATAAAAAAAGTATTGAAAGGTTATGTTATTTTTGATGGTCGCAATCAATACAATCCTAAAGAGATGTTTAGTAAAGGATTTGATTATATTGGAATAGGTCAACCTTCATTACTTAATGATCAAACTGGCCAATCAGAAGAAGATTTCTTAGAAGAAGAGGCCTTTTACCCTTGATTAATCAACGATTCAATCAAAACGTACTAGTCACAGGTGGTGCGGGTTACATTGGATCGCACACTTGTAAGGCCTTATTTGAAGAGGGATACACTCCAGTTGTAATCGATAATTTAGTGACTGGTCATGAATGGGCAGTTAAATGGGGTCCTTTAGAAAAGGGATCATTTGGCGATTCACAATTCATTACTGATCTTATAGCTCGTTATAACCCAATAGCCATTTTGCATTTTGCGGCATCTATTGATGTTGCAGAATCTGTTAAAGACCCCTTTAAATATTATCAAAACAACACAATCAATACGTTTGAGCTTCTCAAAGTCATTAAAACTAATCCCATACCTTTTATCTTTTCAAGCACATGTGCAACTTATGGCACACCCTTGCAACCAACACTTGATGAAAATCATCTTCAAAATCCAATCAATCCCTACGGTTCTTCAAAATTAATGGTTGAAAAGATGTTGATCGATGCCAGTCGCATCTTTAATATCCCTTACACCATTCTTCGATACTTTAATGCTTGTGGCGCCGATTCAGCATGTGAAATTGGTGAAAGCCATCCTATTGAAACACATCTTATTCCTCTTACTGTGCAAGCAGCGCTTGGACAGCGTACTTCATTAACTGTTTTTGGTACTGATTATGAAACACCCGACGGCAGTTGTATAAGAGATTATATTCACGTTACAGATTTAGCTAATGCTCATATTTTAGCATTGAAGAGATTGCTCAATCAGCAATCTAGTGAATGTATAAACTTAGGCATTGGCCATGGCTACTCAGTATTAGAAATTACCGAATTAGTAAAAAAAATAACAGGTAGTGATTTTAAAGTTGAATATGCTGACAGAAGGGCTGGCGACCCAGCTATTCTCATTGCAAATGCGTCTAAGGCGCTAAAGCTTTTACGCTTTATGCCAAAACATTCTAATCTTACCAACATCATACAAACAGCTTGGTCATGGCAACTTAAAGAGAGTTTGGCATGCAAATAGATTACTTAATTGTAGGCGCTGGATTTTCTGGATGTGTGATTGCTGAAAGGCTTGCTCGTGAAAAAAGTAAAAGCGTTTTAATCATCGATAAAAGATCTCATATTGGTGGAAACGCTTATGATTACTATGATGAAAGTGGAATACTAGTTCACAAGTATGGACCCCACATTTTTCATACAAATTTGAATGAAGTCTTCGAATACCTAAGCCAATTTACTGAGTGGATTCCTTATGAGCATCGAGTGAGGTGCATGGTCGAAGGTAAAAGCTACCCTTTTCCGATTAATCGATCGACCATTAATGCACTGTTTGGTCTAAAACTTGAAACTGAAGAAGAAGTTGAAGCTTTTTATGCCTCACAAAGAGAGCCAATAACAAATCCTACTAACGCAGAAGAGCGGGTTTTAGCAACTTTAGGCCGCAAGCTTTATGAAACTTTTTATGAGAGTTACACTAAAAAGCAATGGGGTATTGATCCTAAAGAATTAAATGCTCAAGTTACAGCGCGTATTCCCTATAGATTAAACAATGATGATCGCTATTTTCAAGATCGCTATCAAATGATGCCCAAAGACGGCTATACGGCGATGTTTAAAAAGATGCTCGATCATCCGCTCATTCAAGTTCAACTCAATTGCGATTATTTTCAGTTACCATCTTCAATTTCGTACAAGCATTTAATTTACACAGGACCAATCGATCAATTTTTTAATTATTGTTATGGACCACTTCCTTATCGCAGCGTTAAGTTTTCTTTAAAAACGCTAGATCAAGATAGCGCGCAAGAAGTTGGCACAGTTAATTTTCCTAATGACCATGACTACACACGATGCACCGAATTTAAAAAATTAACGGGCCAACAAACAGATAAAACAACAATTGCTTACGAGTATCCAGATACACCAGAAAATTGCGATAACGAGCTTTATTACCCTATTCCCACAAAAAACAGCGATGCTTTGTACAAACGCTATTCTCTTCTTGCGCATCAACTAAAAAACGTCAGTTTTTTAGGCCGATTGGGAGATTTCAAATATTACAATATGGATCATGCCGTTATGCGTGCTCTTAAATTTTTTAAAAATGAGCTATCACACCATGAGTAAAGTGCTATTAGTAACCGGCTGCGCCGGTTTTATAGGAATGCATGCTGCATTATATGCAAAACGCCGTGGAGATAAGGTGATAGGGCTTGATCACTTTAATGACTACTACGCTATTAAACTGAAACGCGATCGCGAAAAAATTCTTAAAGACAATGGCATCGATGTCATTGATTGCGATGTTTGTGATCAAAAAAAATTAGAACAAATCATTGAAGAACATAAAATCACACATTTTCTCCATTTAGCTGCTCAAGCCGGTGTTAGGTATTCTCTAGAAAATCCCAACGCTTATTTACATAGTAATGTAAATGGCTTTACAAGTGTTTTGGAAGCTATTCGCAAATTCCCACACATACCCCTCATTTACGCATCGTCTTCTTCTGTTTATGGCACTAACGACAAGCTCCCTTTTTCTGTAGATGACACAACGGATCATCCAGCCAACTTTTATGGTGCTACAAAAAAAGCCAATGAAGTGATGGCCTATTCCTACCACCATTTGTTTAAAATCAAAGTGACAGGTCTCAGATTTTTCACAGTCTATGGACCATGGGGCAGACCTGATATGGCTTACTATTCATTTGCTGAAGCCATAAAAAAAGGTATTCCTATCAATGTCTTTAATAATGGAAATATGAGCCGCGATTTCACGTACATTGATGATATCGTTGAAGGTACATTATCTGCTGTCGATCATGCTTATGATTGTGAGCTATTCAATTTAGGTGACAATGATCCACAGGATCTTGGCACCATGATTGAATACATTGAAAATGCATTGAATAAAAAAGCGATTATAAATTACTTGCCAATGCAGCAAGGAGATATGCTCAGCACGTATGCAGACATTTCTCATTCACAATTAAAACTTAAATTTCAGCCGAAGACACCTTTAAAAGACGGCATTAATCAATTTATAGAGTGGTTTAAAAATTATGAATAAACTCCCCTCCTTTTCTTTAAAAGACTCTCAAGGAAATATACATAGCAATCAAGATTGCCAAGGTTGTTACACACTACTTTATTTTTATCCTAAAGACGACACTACAGGTTGTACAAAACAAGCATGTCTTTATCGTGATCTTAAAGTTGAACTTCTTGAAAAAGGGATAAAAATTATAGGGGTTAATCCAGCACCGTCTCATCAAAAATTTGAAACCAAATACGAATTGAATTTCCCCATTTTGTGTGATGATCAGCTTGATCTATGTAAAAAAATGGAAGTCTGGAAAGAAAAATCGATGTATGGCCGCAAATATATGGGTGTTGAACGCTCATGTTTTTTAATAAACCCTGATGGAATCATCGTTTGGGAAAAAAGAAATGTTTCGCTTGCAGGTCATCAAGAAGAATTGTTAAAAGTGGTAGAGACATTTCTCATACACAATAACTAAGGACATAACTATGACATTGAAAAAAGGCGATCGCGCACCCGATTTTGAATTAACCACTAAAGCAAAAGATGGTCCAAAAAAACTAAAATTGTCGGATAACTACGGAAAAAAAAATACAGTTCTTTTATTTTTCCCTATGGCTTTTACCGGCGGTTGCACTCAAGAAATGTGTGATGTCAGCAAAGGCCTTCACAATCTCGATCAAGATAATTCAATAGTATGGGGCATCAGCGGAGATAACCCTTTTTCTCAAGAAGCTTGGGCTCAAAAAGAACATATCACAGTATCTCTGCTATCCGATTACGATCATGCTGTTACAAAAGATTACGGTGTTGCCTATGAAAGCTTTTTACCTGACCATAACTTAGGTATGAAAGATGTTCCTAAACGTGCTGCATTTGTAGTCGGTAAAGACGGTACCATACAATATGCAGAATCAAATGATGATCCACACTTAATGCCAGATTTTAAAAAAATCGTTGAGGTTTTAAAATCTTTACAATGATTAGCGTTACCATACTCACAAAAAATTCACAAAGGCATCTCAAAGCTGTCTTAGATTCTTTAAGATCTTTTGATGAAATCATTGTTTTAGATAATGGATCAGACGATCAAACTTTGGATATTGCTCAGCAATATCCAAATGTTCGTATTCATAAAACGCCATTTATAGGTTTTGGTCCCCTGCACAATCAGGCATCGAATTTAGCTAAACACGATTGGATATTATCAATAGACAGTGATGAAATTTTAAGTGAGGGTCTTTTGCATGAAATTCAATCTTTAAATCTTAATGCTGATGCTATTTATTCATTTCCAAGACATACCTACTACAGAGGTAAGTTAATTCGGGGGTGTGGCTGGTATCCAGATCGAATTGTACGAATTTATAATCGTAAAAAAACACAGTTTTCAAATGATCAAGTTCATGAACGTATTTTAAAAGATGGTTTATTAGAAATTAGGCTCAAAGAGCCAATTATCCACTACTCCTACACAACGATTAGTGATTTTTTATCTAAGATGCAAAGTTACTCTGAACTTTTCGCAAAAAATTATAGGGGCAAAAAAAAATCATCGCCATTGATAGCGTTAACACATTCTGCTGGAGCTTTCTTTAAAAGCTATTTTTTAAAGCGCGGGATTTGGGATGGGTATGCAGGATTTTTAATCTCATTTTATCAAGCTCATACAGCCTTTTACAAATATTTAAAGCTTTATGAAGCGAATAAAGACATTTAATATCTTTAGGTTAATAATTTTTTATAAATCGCTTCCATCTGGTCCAAAGTCTTATTAAAAGTAAATTTATCCTCTACTAAACTTTTAGCGTTTTTTCCAAATTTAATCCGTTTACTTTTATCAACAGCTAAATCCATTACAGCATTGGCAACTTCATATGGGCTAGCAGGGCTTACTAAAATACCAGTTTGATTATTAATACAAACTTCTTTTAGCCCGCCTACAGGTGTTGTCACTAACGGCTTTTCTAAATAAGCTGCTTGCAAGCTTGCTTGGCTGACACCCTCACTTGCTGTACTTAGCAAAACAAAGATGTCAAATGATGCAATTGCTGTGTAAGGCGGTGTTAAATATCCTGTAAATATTACAGAATTTTCAAGACCAAGTTCTCGACACTCTTTTTGAAAACGCCCTTCAGATGCTTCGTTACCAACTATCATCCATTTGAGATGTGTATGATCTTGCAACTTCTTTGCAGCCTGCAAAAAATCTGAAATTCCTTTCCAGCTGCGTAGCACGCAAGCTGTTCCAATTAAGCAATCATCATCTTTAATGCCCCATTGATCGCGGAATTTTTTCACATCTTCTTGAGACACTTGTAATACTGATGGATCAACACCTGTCGGTATTGAGCAACATCTATTTTCAGTTAAATCAGCTTGTAGACATATCGTATCAGCAGTTTCTTGACATGTCGTGACAACTTGATCGGCCAAGTGATTATAAACAATTTTGGAATTAAGGCCTGTGCGTATATTTGAAGAGATATGCCTTGTTCGAATCACACGAGCTCCAGAAACTCTTGCTGCAATACCAGCAAGCCAAGCATCTTTGGATGAATGAGTATTCACAATGTGATATTGCTCTTTTTTAAATAAACGAGATAGCTGCATGATGTTTTTTATTCTCGAACCTTTAAAAGGTATTTCGTGAACTACAAATCCTTCGGCACGAGCTTTTTCAATCAGCTTGCCGCCACTAATGACAGCTAACTCTACATCATAACCTCTTAGTCGCATGCCAATTGCTTCTCGCAGCACACGCATCTCTTGACCACCCCAACCACTAGATGCTTCAGTATGTAAAATTCTAATTTTCATAAATATCCTGTTGAAGTTGTTGCCATATACGGCGGTGTCCTGAAGAAAAAGCAATCTTTTCAATATCTTTTGGTAAAAACCACTGATATCCATCGATTTCTGCATGATCATTTAAATGATACAAATGCGCATGAAGCAGAACTTGGTATCTAGTAAATGTATGTTTAACCGATTGATAAGTTTTATTAAAAACGACATGGTAACCAAATCGCTCTAATATTTTTACGTCCAAATCTTGTATATCTTCTTGAAAGTAGGGAAATTCATACAAGCCATGCATGATTTCATTTTCATCGCATTTTCTTAACAAATAAGCACCCTGTGTATTTTTTAAAACGACGGCGGCCCTTAGAAGTTTTTGAGGTGCGGCTTTTTTATTTTTTACAGGTAATTGAGCAGCTATGCCACGCTTAAATCCTAAACACCCTGATTTAACCGGACATAAGTTGCAAAGTGGTGACTTTTTACAAATGACAGCCCCTAGTTCTATAAGTGCTTCATTGAAAAGCCAATGCTCATCATTGGGTAAAATGGAGTTAGCAAGATCCCAAAATTCTTTTTTTACTTTTGTTGAATCAATATTTTCAGCAATCGCAAAATATCGTGACAAAACTCTAAATGCATTTCCATCGAGTGCAGCGCATTTTTGTCTAAACGCAAAACTTCGAATTGCACCTTGTGTATACGGGCCAAGACCTTTAATTTGATTTAAACCTTCAATATGACTTGGAAAAACACCTGCGAAATTAGAAACAATTTCTTTTGCACCATTATGTAAATTTCTAGCACGGGAATAATATCCAAGACCTTCCCAACTTTTGATGACATCATCTATTGAAGATTTTGCTAATTCTGAAATGGTCGGATATTTAACCATCCATTTTTCAAAATAAGGAATCACGACACTGGCGAGTGTTTGTTGCAACATAACTTCAGATACCCACACAGCGTAAGGGTCTAAATTTTTACGCCACGGTAGATCTCTTTTTTCTTCTTTAAACCAATTGATTAAAGATTGAGTTTGAAATGATTGACTCATCGAAAATTTTTACTGAAAATGAACTTCTATTGTACTTGGAAAGAGCAAATTTATGCTAGTTTTCATCCGTGAGTAGAAGCTTAGTCGGTGTTTTTGGAGCCTGAACTTGGGTGTAATACTGCAATGCGTCGGGAAAATATGATATGTGATGTTTAACTAAATCGTGATTTCTGCAGATTTGTTGATTCATTTTTTCAACTATTGCAACCATCTGATCACGCAAATTAAGAATTTCACAACTATCGACTCCCCTTGCTGATAATAAAACGCCCAATCCTAATTTTTCATCAAATAAAAGATCAGCGTTTTTATTTGATAATAATAAAATTGCAAGTTGTTCCATTGCTTGCATTCTTTCATTTCGTACAGATGTAATATTTTTATATAAAACAGTACGCCTAGACATAACATCTTCCATCGTTTTTTCATCACGATTGAGGATTGCTTGCTGCTCTTCATGCATATTTGCTAAAACTTCACGCATAAGTTTTACTTCTTGATCCAGAAAATAGATTCCATGATCTTGCGCTTCAAATATAGCTTGATTGTTGGGTGACTCGTCAGAACTCATAGTGGATATATACCATCCCTTTTTCTTGATATTCCAAGACGTTGAAATAAAAGCTACCAGAAACATTAAGAACAATGAGGAGAAGGAACTAAAGAGAAGAGAAAAAAGCCCTTAAATTTAATTTAAGGGCTTATAAGAGAAAAACTTAAGGTAGGCGATCGTCTTTTTTGCTTTTATTTGACAAAGCTTTGCCTTTGTGAGCTTTACCACCATCTTCTTCACTATCATCATCTTTATTGTCGTGATCTTGTTTGAAGAATAGGTTTAGACCTAAACCAACAACAGAACCAATGATCAATGATGGAGCATGAAGTAGTAGATATAGTGCTAATAAGCCCATAATAACAGACTTAAATTGGCCTTTTGCGTCATAAAATTCGCTGGCTTTTTTCCATACGAAAGTTAAGTCCCAAGGTAGGCAAAGTGTGCTAACTACACCAACGAGCATTCCACCAAAATAGCTGAAAAAGGAAATTAAGATACCTAATCCCATTAAAATAATGAAAAAAGTCTCTTTTCTGTGAGTCTTTGCTAGGTTGACAGCTTCAGCTAATTTAGGATCATTTTTTACATCATCCATAAAATCGCTATATTTATCTTTAGCTTTGTGCCAATAATGTTTAGCTTGGTCCGCAGCATGAGATAGTTGAGAGTCAGAGTCATCACTATGCTTTTTCTTAGGAGAGTCGTCTTTAAAAGGTGATGGGTTCATAAGAGTTATCTCCTTATAATTCGGTTTACTAGATAATAATCATTCTAGGTCATATTGGCGCTAAAGGCAACCCTTTTTTTCTTTTATTTAAACTCTAATTTGGTTGTTTTTTTTAAATTAGGAATTTTAGAGTGATTTAGTTATAATGCCCTCCCTAGCGCCCTGCTAAATTTAATTTGAACAAATTCGGCATGCTTAATTTAATAATTCGAGCTAATCGCTACTCCTTAATTGCAATGGCAATTGTCATACCTTTACTACTGTTCCACTGGCAAGGATCAGTTGAGCTCACTCCATTATCAAAATTTACGGCAAATTCAACTGATAAAAAGCTTAAGTCTCCCTATAATTCATGCGACCTTACAAATGTAAATAAAGCATTGATTCTTAAAGAGCCCACGCTCCCAATTAACCTACCCGACCTTCGTTCGGAAATTGTTTTTTGTGGAAAAAATGATCGCCCCGACGCCAATACTGCTCAGAATTTGGCATTTTTAAGCATTGGTGGTCAAGAGCCTCAATTATTAAAAACTCAAACCCCCCTATATCTTGAAAAAAAACAAACTACTGGCCGATTTGGTTTGAGTGAAACTGCATCACCCTTGTGGATCGAAATTCAACCTTTCAATAGTAGTGAAAAAAATCAAGAGCTTAATATTCACAGCGTTATGCATGCTTTTGACAAAGAAAAAACACAAGACTTTGTCATTAAAGAACAGCTACAAGCTTCTTTGTCATCTGGAACACCACCCGAAATTGGCAAGATGCGGATGGATACTAGCCTTTTTGCAAGGCAACGCGCTCGTTGGATTGGAGAGGATCTATTTTTTTACCAACATGGCGGTAATGAATACTCGTCTTTCAATCATAAACAACGCATTGAATTTGGAGAGGGTGATAACACATATGCTTGTTTTGTGACTGAGGGCGATTGTCTAATTTTCGAAAATGATCGTTGGAAAGAAGCGAACCCTAGTGAAAAAACAAGATCCTTTTTTATGGCTCAAGCCAAAAAAATTGAAGATAGGCTCATGCATTTCACAGTCTGGTCACCCGATGGAAAACATCGCGTAATGTTAACATTAGTCAAACCAGCTGAGCCCCCGTTAAATACCCGCATGACAGAAGAATTTAAATACATTGGTGCTAAAAGTAAAAGACAATGGATTTTTGAACTCAAAGGCAAACGTATAGCATTAAAGCTTAATGATTGGTGGCTCTACAACGAAAAAAACTGGATTAAGCTATCAACGCCTCAACAAATTGATCAATACGTTGCTAAAAAACTAAACGGGTTTTTATTTGTTTTTGACGGCATCGTAAAAAAACAAGGTCAACTTGTTCTTAAAGGCCATATTTTCAATGCGAATCGTACTCAGGTTGCGATTGTAGAACAGATCTTACAGGGTCAGCATATACCCCCTATTGTAAAATCTGAAAAACCAAATTTAGTTCAAGCCCAACCGATAAATAATTCTGAACAATTAGGCGAACGATCAGAGAATTCAGCTTTGCCCACTGAAAAAGAGCCAGAAAAATTACCCGCTAATAAAATGCGCACAAATCCCCGCGGAAGTCCAAATAAACAAACTTCTGAAAAAACTCGAACATAAGTTAACCCGCGGAATAAAATAGGAATAATAAATGCATAAACATCTCCGCACAGCTTTTTTTCTTATACTAAGTTCTTTAACTACATTAGGACATGCCGAGACCATCATTGAAAAGAAAGCCAGCCTAGAGCTTGGTGAAAGCGATTTAGATAGAGAAAGTCAACTCAAACTTCAAGCGACTAATACCCAGCTTTTAAATCTTCAAAACGAACTAGCAACTCTTTATAAACAAGCCTATGATTTGGTAAAAAAAGGGGCAAAAGACGAATCTTTTGTTGAGTTGCACAAAAAAATTAAATCCTTACAAGAATCGGTTAAGCTAATCCAAATAAATTGGAAGGATCAGGTTGCTAAAACTGAAAAGCAAGAGCCCTACTCTTTATGGCATCAACCAGAAACTACACTTGGACAATTAGTCATTGATTATGGTTCATGTGATTATGTTTATCTCATGCCACAAGATATGTCTAATATGCCGATCAATATTAGCTCCCAGATGCCAGTACCAAGAGAAGCTTGGAGTGAGCTTTTAGAGCTTATTATAGCTCAAAAAGGGATTGCCGTTCGTCAACTAAATCCCTACTTAAGAGAGCTTTACTATTCTAATAGTGATGCATTAGGTTTTGCTCTGGTCACAGATAAGAAACGTGATTTAGAATTGCTATCCCCATTAGCTCGTGTTTGTTACATGCATAAAACTGACTCTGCAGACCCTGTCAAAGTGATGCAAGCACTTAGTCGCTTCGCCTCACCAGACCGAGTTCAAATCCATCAATTTGGTAAAACCCTCGTTTTTATTGGCAATGCTAAAGAGATTAGTGAAATTGTCAAAGTACATGACTTTTTAGGATCAGATGCTCTCAACCGAGAATACAAATTAGTTGTTTTAAGTAAAATTGAAGGGCGTGAGATGGAACTCATCTTGCAATCCTATTTCCAAAATGAAGTGGAAAAAGGCAATTCGAGTGCTTTCCCATCGCTTGCAGCAGAAATCAAAATATTATCACTACCAACAAATAAACAGGCTTTGTTCCTATGTGGAACAAAGGAACAGCTAGCAAAAGCAGATAAAATTATTGAGGAAGTCACTCAAGAATTACAAAACCCACAAGAGAAATCTGTCTACTGGTACACCTGTCAGCATACCGAAGCAGAAGAGTTAGCTAAGACTTTGCAAAAAGTTTACCAACTTATGGTAACGGCTCCAAACCTTGAAGGTATTGATAATAAGGTTTGTGACAAAAAAACAGAGAATATCACAGTTGATGCCCCTGATATCACCTTTGGTCTGCCACCTCAAGGGCCTTTGCCCATCAGTCCACCCGTCAATTCTCCACTGGATAAGCTTGAGAAAGATAGTTTTAAAGATTCTTTTGGTAACTTCGTTGTTGATATGAAAAGTAGTTCTATCATCATGGTCGTAGAAAAAGAACTATTGCCACGAATGAAAGAGCTTATAAAAAAACTTGATCAACCGACTCGTATGGTTCAGGTTGAAGTTCTTTTATTCGAAAAAAGATTTTCGGATAAAAATAGTTTTGGTTTGAATTTATTGAGAATTGGATCTCAAGCATCCAATACAAATTCAAAAGGCCTAGCATGGAACTGGAATACAATTTCTGGCGGTTATGTTAAAGACGGAATTTTAAAATTTCTGTTCAGCCACGATAGGCATGGCAAAGTGGCTCCTTTTGATTTAGCTTACAATTTCTTGCTCACTCAAGAAGATGTTCATATTAATGCATGTCCGTCTTTTGTCACTAACAACCATGCTCCAGCAACAATCAATATTGCAGATGAAATATCAATAAATACGGGTGCCTACCCTATTGGTACAGATGTACGCAACATTGAAAATGCCTATTCACGTGCGCAATATGGTATTTTTATCACTATAACACCGACTATTAATTTGCCAGGTGAAGATGCCGATGGAGATGATGATGAAACAGGCTATGTTACATTAGACACTGACATTCACTTTGATACGATTAAACCAAGTGCTAATCCAGATCGTCCCGATGTTTTGCGTCGCGCTATAAAAAACCTTGTACGTATACCAGATGGACAAACTGTTATATTAGGCGGTTTAAAACGTAAAACAAGTCAAGATAGTGAAGAAAAGATTCCGTTTTTAGGTGATATTCCAGGCGTTGGTAAATTGTTTGGAAATTCAACACTGTATGAACATCAATCTGAAATGTTTATTTTCATTACTCCAAAAATCATTTATAATGCATGCGAAGATCTTTGTCGCATACGCTATGAGGAGCTTAGAAAACGCCCTGGAGATACGCCTGAGTTCATGTACTGCTTACGTAATGCTTTAGAATCTCAACGCCAACGCTCATTACAAGGTGGCATAAAAATGCTGTTTGGCCCTAGCGACTCATCATGTAGGTAATTATGTCAACACTTCCAAAATCTTTAATGTTAGATGAACTTAAAAAGTTGCTCAATGAAAGAAAAGGTGAAGACTTAGTTAAAGAAGGATTAGTGACTTTGCAACAGCTTCATGAAGTTGAAGCGATGCAAATTGGCATGCCGATCTTTACAGATTTATTAAAATGCGAGTTTCCAAAAGAGCGAATTAAACAAGTACCTTATGCTTTTGCAAAAAAGCACAAGGTACTTCCAATTTCCGAAACCAACAATATTTTAACTGTCGCTATTGCAGACCCCCTTAATATCGATGCGATTGAAGAATTAAGATTGATGCTCAAGATGGGGATCGAAGCTGTATATTGTCCAGAAGAGCCGCTGTTACATGGTATAAATGAATGTTATCATCATGATGAAGGAGCTGCCTCACAACTATTAGCGCACATGAGCGATAGTGCAAAAGATCTAACATCAGACGTTCATTTTATTGAAGATTTGTTAGATGTTTCAGAGCAAGCTCCCATTATTAAATTGTTAAATCTTGTGATGACAGAAGCTATTCAGCAAGGTGCATCAGATATTCATTTTGAACCCTTTGAAGATGATCTACGTATTAGATACCGTATAGATGGTATTTTACAAAAAAGGCATACACCACCAAGAGAATATCAATCGTCTTTGTTAACGCGATTAAAGGTGATGGCAAAATTAGACATTGCAGAACACCGACTTCCTCAAGATGGTCGTATTAAAATGAAAATGGGTGGACGCGAAATAGATTTTCGCGTCAGTACTATACCAGCCAGTGGTTCTGAAAGAATTGTGTTGCGTATCTTAGACAAGGGCAACGTCATATTAGGTCTTGATCAAATAGGTATGCCTTTAGAGGTTCTTAAGCAGTTTCAAAAGTTGATACACCATCCAGAAGGCATTTTGCTTGTTACGGGACCTACAGGAAGTGGTAAAACAACGACACTTTACAGCGCCATTTGTCAAATTGATGCTCAAGAAATTAATATTATGACGATTGAAGATCCTGTTGAATATAAACTCAAAGGTATTGCCCAAATAGGTGTTCAGCCAAAAATTAAATTAGACTTTGCAACTGGTCTAAGACATATATTAAGACAAGACCCTGATGTCATTATGATCGGTGAGATTCGCGATGCTGAAACGGCCGAAATTGCAATTCAAGCATCTTTAACTGGTCACCTTGTTTTAAGTACATTGCATACTAATGACGCGCCTTCTGCCATAACTCGGTTAGTAGACATGGGTGTTGAACCATATTTATTATCGTCTTCGATTATTGGAATTTTGGCTCAACGTTTGGTTCGTAAAATTTGTTCGCATTGTAAAGAAACTTATATGCCAATCAAAGAAGAACTAGACGAAGTCCAATTAAAAGATTGGGCCCAACCCCTTTACCGCGGTAAAGGCTGTCCAACATGCTTTGATACAGGTTATAAGGGACGTTGTGGTATTTACGAACTAATGGTTGTAAATGCGCATATAAAAAAACAAATTGTCAAAAGCGCAGATGCAGCTGATCTTCGCCAAATTGCTGAAGATACAGGAATGAAAAGTCTGCGCATCCATGGCACTCACCTTGTTAAACAAGGAATCACCACAATTAATGAAGTTCTAAGAGTGACGCGGTTAATTTAGAATCCAGTAGCAATTAAATAGTGCAGGGCCTAATTTAAAGAAAAAATTTACCCCTGCTTGCTATGAAACCCGTTAAAAGCCTAGGTGCTTTTTCACTAGCGATGATGAATATTGCCATTGTCGGTAGTGTGCAACTGATTACTGCATCCTCTACTTATGGATTACCAGTTGTCTTTTTTTATTTGATCGCAGCTCTTGTCTTTTTTATTCCCTGTATATTAGTTACAAAAGAATTAGCTATTCGCTACCCAACAATTGGTGGGGTATTTATATGGGTTGAGCATGCGCTTGGAAAAAAAATGGGATTTTTTACCGTTTGTATATTGTGGTTAGCCAATCTAATTTGGTATCCCACAATATTTTCTTTTATTGTAGCTGGCATTGCTTACCTTTTTAAACCAGAACTGGCCGATAGTAAAGTTTATATGGTATCGGGTGTTCTCATTTTATTTTGGGCGATCACTTTCTTAAATTGTTTTGGTATAAGGGTATCGAGCTTAATAAGTACTTTGGGAAGTTTATTTGGAATACTTCTGCCAATGTTTTTACTCTTAATTATGGGCCTTGTGTGGTATGTGAAAGGTGGCCAAAGCAATGTACAATTTACAAAAGAGCAGTTTTTACCAAACTTTAGCCATTTCGCAAACTGGGCATTTCTCATACAAATTATAATCAGTTTATCGGGTATTGAAATGTCTGCAGTGCATGCTGGTGACGTGCGCAATCCAAAAAAAGATTTTCCTCGCTCACTCCTTTATTCAGGGTGCGCTATTTTTATTATTTTAATTAGTGCATCATTATCAATTGCCATGGTTCTTCCAAGCAAAGAAATTAGCTTGGTATCTGGAGTATTCAATGCTTTTAAACAATATCTAGGTGACTTTGGGCTTGCTTATCTTCTACCTTTAATTGGCTCGTTTGTCATTCTTGGCAACTTTGGTAATGTATCTTCTTGGATGATTAGTTCTACAAGAGCTATGCACGTTGCTTGTCAGCATTGTCATCTTCCACACTATTTCCAAGCAACAAATCGCTATGAAGCTCCAGTGGGTATTTTGATACTTGAAGCCATTTTATTTTCTATAATTTGTTTAGTCTTTCTCCTTTTACCATCTGTTAATGCTTCTTACTGGACTTTGTTAGATTTAGCCTCGCAAGTGGCTCTGCTATATTATATTTTAATATTTACTTCGGCCATTTTACTAAGATGGAGATTAAAACATAAAAAATATGCAATCAATTTTCCAGCAATAGTCGGTGGCTTAGCAGCCGCTGGAGCTATATTTGTGGGTTTTCTACCCCCAGAATCTATAGGAATGGGAAGTGCTATGATCTACCGCCTTGTCTTAGGATTAGGGATATTATTAGCAGTTTTGATCCCGATTGTATTGCTTCAATTTTCACACAAAGAAAAATAACGTCTGACAATAGGCAATTAAGAGAGAATCGGTTATTTTGGATCCCTTTCTTCTCGATTTAGCCTGTTATGTTTCGCTTCGGCATTTTTATATTTCTTTTTTTGATTCAGGCTTTTCAGCTGCACGCTGAAGAGCCTGCGCCCGACCTTGTCAGAGATTTGTGTATCATTGAATACTGGAATAAAAAATTAAATGATCGTTTACCGGTTTACTATAATACGTCTGGCTATGTTGGATACTACAATATGCCATCTGCTCGTATGGCTAAAGATGGTACATTTGCATTTGGGTTTAACTGGGTACCTCCCTACATAAACTGGACAATTGATTTTCAATTGCTAGATCGATTTGAGGTTTCAGGGGCTTACCGTATTTTCAGAGGAGTGCAAGACGCTAATTTATCACCCCTTGGGTTTGGAGATTATGCTGACAAAGGCATCAATGCTAAAGTTTGTTTATTAAAACCAGAAGACACCGGTTATACACTTCCAGGGATTTCAATTGGTGCAGACGATTTCTTAGGTAGTCAGATGTTTGCTTCAAGATATGTGGTCTTTACAAAAGTTTACCCCGATGCAAACCTAGAGTGGTCTTTAGGATGGTGTTGGGGGCGTATGCGACATTTATTTGGAGCCTTTGCATGGACTCCTTGGAGACAATGTTCAAATTCATGGATTAATGGACTAACTCTTTGTGCAGAGTATGATAACACAGACTACGAGGATCCTAATATAGAGCCTCACCCCAAAGGTCGAATAGTCCATAGTCGCATTAATGCAGGTTTAAAATATCATTTTTTACGTTATCTTGATCTATCTGTAAGTAGTTTAAGAGGTGTTACCACAGCTTCTAGCTTAGCTTTTACATATCCTATTGGATCATCTAAAGGTTTAATCGCAAAAGTTGATGATCCTCTATATCACAAAAGGCCCGTCAATCGCGAACCTATTTCACAAAATCGCCCTGAACTTGATCTTTGCAACGACATAGCTTATGCGCTAAAAGAACAGGGATTCACCTTGTTAGAAGCCTCAATTGAATTTGATGAAGAAAGTCAACGCATCATTAGATTAAAAGTTTCAAATGATCAATGGCGCTATGAGCGCATACTGCATAAAAGATTATCATGGGTGTTAGCAACACTTATTCCTACAAATGTTGATAAAATTGTTGTCGATTTAATTTGCCAAGGGCTTCCTTGCCAAGAATACAAATTTAGAAGAGAAGATTTGATTGCTTTTTCTAAGGGATGCATTGGCTCAATGGAGCTTGATGTATTATCAGCAATGAGCGAAGTGACCTGTAACCCATGCTCTCAAGAATTGTTTTCCTCGAAACAAAAACTCATTAACTGGGGAATTAATCCCCGTATTAGAACTTTTTTTGGTAGTGCCAAAGGTAAATTTAAATATTCTGTAGGAACTTCTTTAGATGCTCATGGATTTGTTTTTGGCGATATTTTTTATAAGTTCCAGGTTGGTTATACAGTTTTTTCAAGTATGAGTGATGTTAGTGATATGGATAAGCTCAATCCATCTCAAATACTTAACGTACATAGCGACTGGATTAACTATCATAGACCCTACCATTTTACTTTTGAGCATGCCTACATGCAAAAAGCCTGGAACTTGACAAAAGGCTTTTTTGGACGTTTAGGAGGCGGTTTTTTTGAATCAGCCTATGCAGGCAGTGTTGCAGAAGTACTTTATTATCCAGTTAACTCTCCATGGGCTTTTGGAGCAGAATACGCTCTACTTAAAAAGCGAAGTTACAGTGGTTTTGGATTTCAAAATACAATAAGAATATTGGATGGTTATACACCAACATATGTGCCTTATAACTATTTATCACAGTATTTTTTTGATATCTATTATGATTTTTCTCTATGCAATGTTGAGCTCAAATTAAGTATAGGTCAATTTCTTGCTCGCGACAAAGGGGCTCGCATTGAAATGACCCGCTATTTTAAAAATGGCCTAAGAATACTTGTTTGGTACACACTTACTAATGGCCACGACTACGTTAATGGCTCCGTATATTATGACAAGGGAATAGGATTTTCTGTTCCGCTAGATTTTTTCATGAAAAAATCTAGCACTAAACGTTTAGGATATAGCATGTCTGCATGGTTAAGAGATGTTGGTTTTAGATCGGGAACAGGTAATCGTTTATTTCAAATTGTTAATGAAGAACGACGCTAAATGCGTGGACCAGCTCGTCCTAACGATTGACCTAACAGACACCGAACTTCAATATGGTGTTTAGAAGACTCTATTAAATCTTCATCGAAGTGGATTGCATCCGGTTCAAAAAGCATTATGATTGCTGATGCGCCAAAAGAGAAATATCCTTTTTCTTCACCCTTTTCATAAAAAGTACCCGGTGTAAAAGTTTGGTGGATACTTCCAACGCATGTGGCACCAATTTCAATCATTAAAACTTTGCCGAATAACTCTGAAGATATTTCAGTAATTACCCGCTTATTTTGAGTAAATCTTTTAACACTTTTTTTTAGTGACACCGGATTTACTGAGTAAAGCCAACCATTGATTAAATGACTTTTCGAAGGTATTCCATCACATGGAAAATGAAAACGGTGATAGTCAGTTGGGCACAAGCGAACCATCACCATACTTCCATGATCGTACTTTTTGGCTAAAGCAGTATTTTTTAATAAATGTCTTAAATCGAATTTTTTACCTTTTACAACAAAGCCATCAGCCATTGTTATATTTGGATAAAACAAATAGCGCCCATCTGTCGGCATTACTGCTACATTTTTACCAACTGCAATTGGTCTTGAAGAGGCTTTTAATTTGCGATAAAAAAATTCGTTGAATGATTTGAAATGACTAACAGGTTCAAAAAATTCATAAGAATCGACTTTAAATTTATCAATAAATGGCTGAATCTTTTTTCGACTTGAAGGCAGACTTTGGCAAATACCGAACCACCAAGCAAAGAAAGACCATTTTACCAGTAAATGCAATGCTGCTTTTCCAAAAATTTTACTAATAAGAGAATCCCCATAGACAAATTCTATGGCTTTGCCAAAGTAAACATCTTCTACTTTTTGTTTGCCAGTGGCTCTATCCAGATATTCTATGGGCATATTATTTTATTGAGCACGATTTAAAGATTGACGATTGACCATTTGGGCAATAACCTTAATTTCAGATAGAAATTCAGGATTAAACAAATGAGTTAAATAATTTTCATTAACAAGTTCTTGAATTTCGTAAGCATTTCGAATGATAAGAGAGGCGACTTTTTTATCGTCATTTCCATCCCTGAATACCTTTCGAGCCTCTTTAAACTCATTAATCAAACTAGCTAATTTTTCTTGAACGACTAAATTTTGCTTAGTCATTTCAATTAATTGGTTGATAGACTCGAGTGCATCAACCTCTACGACAAGGTCTTCAACAACTACAAAATCTTTTTTTAAATTGGAGTCTGCTTTAGCAGCGAAAGTCGGTGTAGATAGAGCTGTGAGGGCTGTTATCAAAACTAGTAAGAATAGTGAATGCATAGTTAAAACCTTTTTAAACTCGATTTATAATTTTAAGGCAGTCCTTTGCAAAAGACAAGTGAATTCACTTGCCCCAATCACCTTGCAAAGTTAAAATTGAATACTTTGTCGAAATACGAGGGCAAAACTAATGCAAATGTGGAAACAGTACCGAAAGTACATCGTCCTGATCATCAGTTTCATGATCGGTCTGGCAATGTGGCTATCTCCTGCCCCAGAAGGGATGCAGGAAAAGGGATGGCACTTGTTGGCGATATTCATCTCAACGATCGTTGCGATTATTATGCAAGCTATGCCTATGGGTGCAATTGCAATCGTTGCAATTGCTGTGGCATTAATAACTAAAACTTTAACGCTTCAAGAAGCATTAAGTGGATTTAGCAATCATATTATATGGCTAGTCGTTTTAGCCTTTTTTATTTCACGTGGTATCATATCAACAGGATTGGGAACCAGAGCTGCCTATATTTTTATGCGTATGCTTGGAAAAAGCACCCTTGGACTCAGTTATGGAATGATAGCAACAGACTTACTTTTAGCTCCAGCAATCCCAAGTGTAACAGCAAGAGCTGGGGGTATTGTTTATCCAATTTTAAGTGGCCTTTCTAAAGCGTTTGGCAGTGAAGCAGGGCTTGGTACCTCTAGACGCATCGCATCTTTTTTGACTCAAGTTGCTTTTCAAGGCAGTTGTGTTACAAGTGCCATGTTTTTGACGTCCATGGCTGGTAATCCAGTCATTAAATCTATTGCTGCAGAAGCCGGCGTTGTCATAACCTGGGGATCATGGGCAGTTGCAAGTATTGTGCCAGGACTTTTAAGTTTGATACTTATTCCATTGATCATCTACAAAATCTACCCTCCAGAAATTAAAGAAACGCCGCAGGCTAAAGCATTAGCTCATCAAAAACTTAAAGAAATGGGGCCAATGAAACGCGACGAGTGGATTATGCTTAGCGTTTTTATTTTGTTGGTCGGTTTATGGGCTGGAGAAAGTTTTTTTAAAATTGCCCCCACTACAGCTGCTATGTTCGGTCTTGCCATTCTTTTAATTACTGGCGTTCTGAACTGGAAAGACATTTTGAAAGAAGAAGGCGCATGGGATACCATGGTCTGGTTAGGCACATTATTGATGTTAGCAACCTATCTTTTTAATTTTGGCGTTACTGGTGTTATGAGCCAAAAAATTATGGGGCATGTTGTCGGCTTAAATTGGGTCACAGCGTTCGGCGTTTTAAGTTTAGTTTATTACTTCTCCCATTACTTTTTTGCTAGTAACATGGCTCATATTAGTGCTTTGTATTCACCATTTCTTGTTCTAATGATTGCTATGGGAACACCTCCAGTGCTTGCAGCACTGACTTTGGCATTCTTTAGTAATCTATTTGGATCGCTCACACATTATGGTTGTGGACCAGCTCCTATCTTTTTTGGTACAGGTAATGTAACTATAGGCGATTGGTGGAAACTTGGGTTTATCATCAGTGTTGTCAACATCATCATTTGGTTAGTTGTTGGTTCAATGTGGTGGAAGTTAGTAGGTTTCTGGTAGATGTCAGCAGCTTACGGATTACATGATACGATTGCAGCAATAGCTACACCTCCCGGCGAGGGAGGTGTAGCTATCATACGTTTATCAGGCAAGGATGCTGTAACAATTGCAGATCGCATTTTTAGCGGTAACGTCTTTTCATATAAATCACATACAGTTCACTACGGTAAAGTTAAAAATTCAGATGGATCGGTAATTGATGACGCTTTAGTCATACCAATGCTTGCTCCCAATTCATATACTGGTGAGAACGTTGTAGAAATTCATTGCCATGGGGGCAGTTTAGTTTCTAAACGCGTTTTAGAAGCAACATTATCGGTTGGTGCTATAGCTGCAAGACCTGGTGAATTTACATTTAGAGCATTCATTAATGAACGCATCGACTTAGCACAGGCTGAAGCTGTTCAAAATTTGATAGCTGCAAAAAGTGATTTAGCTCTCAATGCTGCTGAGAATCAGCTTCAAGGAAAACTCTCTGTTTTAATTCACTCATATCAAGAAAGACTTACAGAAATTGCTGCAATTTTTGAAGCATGGGTTGATTTTCCTGAAGAAGGTCTTGAGTTTGCGACTCAAGATGAAATTACAGAAGATATCCAATCAATCATCAATGATATGCAATCTTTACTAGAAACATTTGATGATGGGCGCTTATTACACGAAGGTTTGGTTTTGTGTTTAGCGGGTTCTCCCAACGTTGGTAAATCGTCTTTGATGAATGCTTTAATCGACAAAGAAAGAGCGATTGTAACTGACATACCCGGCACAACTCGAGATATCATTGAAGAGGACTTAAGAATACACGGTCTCAATGTCCGCCTAACAGATACTGCAGGTATTCGCACGACTAATGAAGTTGTCGAACAAGAAGGCATTAGGCGATCTAAACAAGCAATGCTTGATGCAGATCTTGTTTTGTTAGTACTAGATAGCTCAAAGCCTCTTAGTAAAGAAGACAATGATTTAGTACGAGTATCAGATAAAGAAAAAACATTGATTGTTTGGAATAAAATTGATCTTCCACAAGTTGAATCCCCCATTTTGAATTTTGATCATATTGTAAAATTATCTGCGAAACAAAAGCTTGGTTTAGACCAATTGCATCAAGCAATTGATCTAATGATCTGGAAAAAAGGACCTCCATCTAAAGAAGAAATCGTTTTAACATCCACAAGACATAAAGAGGCTCTATCACAGGCTATATCTTCATGCTTAAAAGTTATTAATGATCTAATGAACGGTCAGTCTCCAGAGTTTTTGATTTTTGATATTAGGGATTCGTTAGGTCACCTAAGTAAAATTATTGGTCGAGACATAACTGAAGACATCTTATCCTCAATTTTTTCTAAATTCTGCATTGGTAAATGAATATTTGATAGTATACGTTTATTAAAGTGGAATGAGGAATATTATGTGGTCTTCACCTGTAGGTCCCCGACCTGTATATGATCCTTTAGGTCAAAAAGAGCTTCATAAAATCGATAAGCTTGCTTATCAGAGAGTTAAGAATTTGTTACCTCAAAAACCCGAAAATAGCCGGGTTTTTTCTATTAAATTATACAAGCCTAAAAATAAAGGTGTATCTTTATATCTATTTAATCCTAAGATAGATGCAGACAAAAAACTCGGTAATTTTAAAATAATCTTTTACCGATTTTCTAAATTAGTGTTATAATAAAGGTAACTAGGAAAGACAATCTAGTTGTAATAATAAAAGACACTTTTACAAAATTAAAACTAAATCAAACTGTAGGAATAAAACCGATTATTAAATATGCGATAACTTTCTTTTGTAGAAACTAGCTAGCTTAAGGAAGGATATTCGAGAAAGAGCTGACCGAGAATGTTGCATTAGCAATCACTCAGTCCATTGACAAGCTCACTCAATTCAAAATGTTTAGTAATTTAACGTTCAGTTAACAGTTTTTTAAGTCTTAATTTTTAAAAGTAATTATGGGCTAATTGAAGTAACCGTTAGATGTACAGCAAGAGATGCTATAACCACCAACTAAAAAAGGTGATTACATCAATACTTTCGGATCTACTTCAATTAGCCATTTGCATATTGGGCACATATCTTCTTTGTGACCTCTAGCTTGACAAAACTCCCTCGCACAATAAATAATTTGTAAATGCAAATCGATCCATTTCTTCTTGGGATAAAGCTTTTTAAGATCCTCTTCGACACCTTTAACAGTTTTTGATCTTGATAGTCCCCATCTACGTGCACAACGATAGATATGTGTATCGACGGGAAATGCTGGTATTTTAAATGCTTGGGCCATCACAACAGATGCTGTTTTATGACCAACCCCTGGAAATTTTTCCAACTCCTCAAATGTATTAGGAACAGTGCCATCAAAATCTTCAAGCAACATTTCAGATAAAAGATGAATGGCTTTAGCTTTTGTTTTGGATAACCCACATGGCTTAATAATTTCTTGAATTTGATCAATTGACAATTTCACCATTTTCTTAGGTGTATTGGCTTTTTTAAAGAGAAAAGGTGTGACTTCATTGACCCTCTTATCTGTGCATTGCGCAGATAAAAGGACAGCTATGAGAAGAGTATATGGACTTTCATGTTCAAGTGGAATAGTGGGTTTGGGGTAAAGTTTCTGTAAAATTTTTGCAATTTTTAAAGCGCGCTCTTGACGTTTCATTTTTCTTTAAGGGCTTTAGCAATTAAATGAGACAATTCAACTGGTTCTTTAAGTTCAGTGATTGCTTTTTTAACAGCTTGCTGTGCCTGGGCTTGTTGAAATCCAAGATTAATTAAAGCACTAACAGCGTCACGCCAAAGTTGTGTTGCACCAACTGGTTGATCAACTCTTTCTTCCCACAAAGCTATGCCCGCAAGCTTATCTTTAATCTCTAAAATTAAACGCTCTGCCGTTTTTTTTCCGATTCCTGGTAATTTGCATAAATATTGACTATCAGCTTGATGAACTGCTGAAAAAAAATCCTCGAGTAGCATGTGACCCAAAAGACCAACAGCTATCTTAGGACCAATACCAGATACATCAATTAAAACTTCAAATACATCACGTTCCGTTTTGGTCACAAAACCATACAATGTATGAGCTGTTTCACGAATAACCATTGAAGTATAAAGAATAACGTCTTTACCCCTCACTGGTAACTTAGGGCTTGCATTAGCTGGTATACTAATTTTATAACCAACACCATGAACATCAAGTATTGCCAGTTGGGAATTAGCTTCTACAAGAGTTCCTTTAATAAATTCAAACATACGTCAACTTTTTTAATTTGCATGTATTCCAGTGACAAATAGCTAAAGCCAATGCATCAGCTGCATCTTCTGGTGTAGGTAGTTCTTTAAGACCCAGCAATGCTTTTACCATGCTTTGAACTTGCTGCTTACTCGCTCTTCCTGTTCCAACAACTGCGGATTTTGCCTCAGTTGGTGCATAAGATACAACTTCGACACCATTTTTAGCAGCAGCTATAACAATGGCACCACGTGCCATTCCAAGTTTAATAGCACTTTGAACATTCTTATGGACATACTGAGTTTCAACAACTAAAACATCGGGTTTATGCTTTTCAATAAGAGCTTCAATTCCTTGAAAAATAGCTAAATATCTAAGTTCGAGTGCTACAGTTGATGGTGGCATAATACACCCAAAGTCCACAGCTTGACAACTGTGACTTTGGGTTGTGATGATACCGTAGCCAGTGATTCTAGTACCGGGATCAACCCCTAATATTATTTGATTAGTGTGTTTCACTTAGCCAGCCGTATCGAATAAATCGCTCTTTTGTTTTTGCCCTAAATAAGGAAAGTTTGAACCAAAAGGTAGAGATGCCTCAAGCTTAGGAGTTGTATCCATTACTAGTTCTTCTTGACTATGAGCCATTACAGGTTGAGGTACAGAAGCTACTAATGATTCGGGTAGGCTTTTAGGCGATAACTGCTGTGACATCAAAGGAGCATTTGATTGAATTGGGGCTGGTTCTGGCATTGTTTTATTAACAAAACTTTTAAAGTTATTCATGAATGCTTCGTATTCTGTTTTAGCACGCTCAAGTGTCACCATTTGAGCCTGACTTTCTTGTAATTGAGTTTGCAAAGCCAAGTAACGCTCTTGCGATTGTTTCATTTGATCTTCGTACCAATGAAGTTTTTCATTAGCTAAATGTTGCAATTTTTGTGATTGCTCTTTTTCTTGATCAATTAAATCTTGTAATGACTTTGTTTTGGAACGATGCTCACTAAGTTCTTCTTTAAAAGATGCTAAAGCCATATTTTGTTCTTCGATGATGGCTTTAGAGTTCAAATTCTCTTGAATTCTCTCTGAAATTTCAACGTCTTTATCAGCGGTAGCCCGATTTTTTTCTTCCACTTCTTCTTGAAGTTCTTGTACTTGAAGCCAGCCTGTGCGCACTTCATCTTGTAATTTTGCAATGAGACCACTTTGTTTTTCTTCGATCTGCATACTTTTTTGTAAAATGTCTTTAAGCTTGGCAGACTCTGCGAGAAATTCTTTTTCTTGAAGAGCTATGGCTTGAGCTGCTCGTTGCTGAGATTGATCAAGAGCTGTTTTAAACGTTTGTTTTAGATGAACGATTTCACGATCCTTAACTTCAAGATTTTGACGAGTTTTATCTTGATGCTGTTTCCAAAGGACTTCAAAATTTTTACTGTTTTCTTGCCATTCTTTTTCTTTAATCGAAAAAGCAACTTTTTCATCTTCTAATTGTGCGATTTGTTGTTGGGCTAGAAAAACCTCTTCGTCTAACAGGGTACGCTCTTCTCTTGCTTTTGATAATTCACATTTAGCTTTTTCCCAAGCTTCTTGCCATTTATCTTTATCGCGTGATTCTGACGCCATTAACTGAGAGTAAAGAGCAGCATCTTCTGCCTTTTCGGCAATCTTATATTGCAGCTCTTCTAAAAGCACTGCATTAACATCTGAAATTTCTTCAATCTGGTATTTTAAAAAATCAATTTCAGATTTGTAGATAATTTGCTTTTCTTCAAATTCTCGATTCAATTCTTCTTTAAATGCATGAGCTTCTTTTAATCGCTCAGATAAAGAAAATATTTCACTTCTTGTTTCTAGTCGTAAAACTTCTAGCTGATGCAATGCAGAATTTTTTTCGTCTTCTAGCTCGATAACGCCATGATTAAGAGCTGCAATTTCTTGTCCTTTTTCTTCCAATTGCTGTTTTAGATCATTTTGAACTGTGACAAGTTGTTGTTCGGAATATTCAAATTTCTCTTGCCACTCTAAAAGTTGAGCATGTAATTCATGGTGCTCACTCTTTAATCTTGCATCCAGTGAAGAAATTGTACGATCTGCATCTTGAACTTTTTGTTGAAGCGCGGACAATAAAGCATCTTTGTCGCTCATTTGACGCTCTGTCTCATACGACAATGTTAAATGCTCTCTTTGAGTAGCTGCAAGCTTCTCGTACAAAGAACTTGTTTCTCTTTCTTTATCTAGACGGAATTGCTCCCAATCTTGACGCATTGTCTCTTTAATTTTTTCAGCATCTATTAATTTCTTTTTGATTGCGATGACTTCATTTTCAAGTGCAATGCGACGATTATGCATTTCTTGTTCATGAGCGATCTCAGTCTTTTTTGCATCTTCATAAGCTGCTTGCAATACAAGAAGCTGTTTGTCTTTTTCATTAACCGTTTCTTGCAAGCGCTGACGCTCTAACAAAGAGGCCTTATAGGCTTCTTGATGTTTGGAAAGTAAATCTTCTTTAGCACAACATTCTGCAAAGGTTTCTTGTCTGGCCAGATCGAGATCTTGTAATGTTTTTTGCAATTGGTCGATGAGATTTTCTTTAGATTTTAAAGTTTGCTCTATTTCAATAGACACATGCTTTTCTTGCATAAGACGCTCATGCCAAAGAACGAGTTCATTTTCCGCATCAAGCTTTTGCTGTTGAAGCATTTGACAAGCACTATCTTTAAGCTGCTTTTCTTCTTGAAGAGTGCGCTGTAAATCAACGACCATCTTTTCTTTAGATTTAAGCTCTTCAGCCTGCTCTCTTAGAAGATATAAACCATGTTCTTTTTCATGGCGTAAAATTTCATTATGATGTTGAGCTTGATTTAGCTTCTCAACAAATTCATTTTTAGAGGCATTAGAATGAGTTTGCTGTATTTCTTTTTCGAAGGCTTCTAAACTTTGTTTACTATGGCGATATTCAATTTCTAAAGAAGAGTATTCTTTTTGAAGGTCTTCAAGTTGAGCTTGTTTTTCTAAAAAATGTGATTGAGTTTGTTCAATGAGTTCTTTAAGTGTCGTTACTTCCTTAACAAGCTCGTTATTTTTGATTTCATAAGAAGCTATATCAGTTTTTGCAACATTTTCTTGTAACCTTAAATTTTGCAAAGTGTGTTTGGTTTCTTCAACCAACATTTTTAAATGGACATTGTCTTCTGCTAGATCTGCTTCATGCCTTTTGGCCTGTTGCAATTGATAATCTAAATTTTCACAAAGAATAGTTTGCTCTTTGACTTGGTCTAAAGCCTTCTTTAAAGACTCTGCCATTTGAGTTTGTCGCAGTCGCATTGTTTCAAGATCTTCTTGCGATCTCTTTAAAAGACGCTTTTCTGCCTCAAGATGAGCAATTTTCTGGTGCTGTAAATCTGTTTTACTTTTAGTTTGTTCGTAAATCAGTTCAAGCTCTTTAACACGTGCTAAAGCATTATCTTTAGCTTTTGTGAGATCTTGTTGGTCTCTTCTAGCGTCACTAATTTCTTTATTTAAATTTTGAAGTTTTTGCCTTGCTGTTTTTAAATCAATTAGAGCTTTCTTTAAAGCTTCTTGAGGAACAGATCCTTGATCTTTGGAATAATAAGTGACATTTTCATTGAGGATGCGATCTGTATTTTTTAATCTTTGAATTTCATTTTGGGCCAATTGTAGCTGAGAATCTAATGAAGAGTGTTGTTCTTTTTTTGCATGAATTTCGCTTTGCAGTTCATTTACATGACATTTAGCTTTTTTAAGCTCTATAACGGTGCGTTTTAAAATTGATGCCATTTGCATCTGTTCTTTTTTATGACGCAGACGCTGTTTTTCTTGTTGTGAGGCTCCATCTTCAACTACAGATTGGTCTTGGTTCGATAGATTGTTGATGAGATGATTAAATTCTTCATCGGTGTAGATATTCAAGCGGGTACCTCGATTGCGTCAAAATTCAAATCTCTGATTGCATGTCAGCAAAATGTCAAAAACCATTGAGACTGATCAACTCCCTCAACAAGAGTATTTTGCTACAACACACTAGAAAAGAAATTATAAAAGACACAGAAATTCGGGGCTACTCAAATCTATCTAGCAATTCAAATCAAAAAAAAGTAACATAGCGCGCACGCAAATTTTAACCCTGATTTATTATGCAATTGACATCGCCAGCTTTCAAACATTCATCATCTATTCCAGCTCTTTTCACCTGTGATGGAGAGAATATTAATCCTCCATTAAATATTAAAGATGTGCCAAGTCAGGCAAAATCTCTAGTCCTAATTTTCGAAGATCCAGACGTGCCTTCATATGTAAGAAAAGATGGTCTCTACATTCATTGGGTTGTCTTTAACATGGATGTTATGACAAAAACAATTGAAGAAGGTATTCCACCCAAAGCACTTTTTGGCATTAATACAAGTGAAAAAACAAGTTATGTTGGCCCATGTCCTCCAGATAAAGAACATCGATATTTTTTTAAATTGTATGCTCTCAAAGAATCACTTTCATTAAAAACAGGGGCAACAAAAGATGAGGTCATGGAGGCAATGTCTGATTTGGTGATTGAAGAAACTGAATTGATGGGTCTTTATGACAGAGCAAGGAGTTAGGGCTTTTTTTCAAAAGCCCTAACTATTGTTAATAACTCGCTGTAACTGAGAAATTAAACATACCAAAAGAATCATCATAAGAATTGAGCTTATGTAATTTAATTCCATAGTCGCAGCGTGCTGTAATATATGGGTTTAAATTAAATCTTAATCCGGGACCGACACTCCATACATAATCATTAGCTTTAATGCCGTTAGCTGCATTGTAATTATGTCCAAAGCCAAAATCAGTGAAGAACAAATAAGATAATTTAGGAGATAGTTCTCTACATTTCATTTGTAGCGGTGGTGCATACCATTCTACATTAATACATAGTGCATTATCTGCATTAAATTCTCTTTCTTCGTATCCTCTAACTGTATACATACCGCCCAGACCAAACTGCTCACTTGGTAACAAGCTACCAGTTGCAACTTGACCTCTTAATTGACTACGTATTGAACTTTCATTATACCAAGTGTATTTATGAGAAAAATTTACCCGAGCATAATCAAAATCTGGTTCTGCACCATTGCGTAAAGCTTGGTAATCAGATCTTGATTGATCAGGGAATATCTGTCCTGGTGAGAATATGTTTTCCACCAATAATGAAAACTCGTGATCGTAGTAGATAAAATTTGTTTTATAAGAAAAGTATAATTCAAAAATATTAACTGTATTTGCAATAACTGGCACAACACTTTGATTTGCTATAAATAGCAAGTTACTGTTGATGTTCTTGTAATCAACACCAAATGCTATCTCACTGTTGTCTAATGTATAGAGTGGCAAAAATGGCATTGTATAGTGAGCACTTCCATATGCACTTCTACCCTCGTTCGAAAAGTCAGTAATATCTGCATGAACCTCTGCAAAACCACCAGCTAATGTCAATATATTCTTGTTTGGTAAGAATACCATGTAATTAGCATAATGGGCACTAAAGGCATGTAAGCTTTCACCAAATGTATATTGGTAGGTAAACAAGTCATTGACTCCATAAGGCGAGCTCCAATTAAAACCTACATAGAACCGTGTTTTACCAGTAACTTCTGTTCCAGTATTATCCACACCAATATATGGACGCAGTGGGAAACGATCTCTTGTAACAATTTGTAAATTAGTTGAACTGCCATCATCGCTAGGAGATAAAACAATTTCACTTTGATGAAATGGATTACGGTTGAACCAAGCTAAGCTATTTAAAACATCCTCTTGATCAAATTCGCATTCGCCCTGAACGTTTATAGTATCGATAATCAAATCATCCGAAAACCATTCATTGCCACATGTTGAAACACATCCAACATATCCTTCAAAAATATGGAAAACAATAATTCCACAAATCACTTCTTGTGCTGGAATATTAACTACGACCAATGGTCTTTTTTGCGTTTGATAGTGTTTGATAATGTCTTGCTTAATAGCGCTAAGATTCTCAACAGAAATTTCTTTCCCCACATATGGAGTCAAAATGTTTTTTAAGTTTGATTGATTAGGTATTTTCATTTCCCAAACAGTAAATTCACCAACAGTACTATCGGGTACGTACTCAATCGACGATGTCAGAACAATTCCCCTAATTATCTCTTGGCAACATGGAGTCTCTGGGCAACATTCTTTAGACAAATCTTGAGCCTGTTGATTCATACCATCTTGGTACATATCAATTGGTTGATTTATACATTGATCTTGAGAAGGAATTTGCGACTGATTAGGCAACATTTGATTTTGAGACAAATCAATTGGCATAGTGTCATTATTTACAGGTACATTCGGTATTGCATTATTGGATGGGCTGCTTGGCATTTGTCCTTCAGGCAGTCCATAATTTTGCATTGGATCAGAACCAATAGGAATATCTACTGCATTAGAATTATTTTGCATAGCAGGTGGAGATACTATCTTTGGCTGATCCGAATTTGGTATATCAGGATTTTGTGGTGCAGGTATAGGTAAATTATTACCATTTTGCACAGGTGTTGGATATGTAGAAATACCAGGTGAGCCAGGCATATTTAGTGAGTTAGGCACATTGTTGTTAGGTGTTGTGTAGTTTGTACCGTTGTAGCCATTGAATGTTTCATAGCCACTTGGAGTTTGTGTATTTACATCATTTTGAGATGATGTTTTTGGAATCGTACTTTGTGGCTGACTCACATTTGGTTGATTGGGCTGAGTAGGCCCATAACTTCCCTCTTGCATCTGCGTTGGGTAAGTCGTATTCGGTGTATTGGGTAAGTTATTTTGGCCAGGTAGATTTGTTTGGCCCGGTAAGTTTGACGAATTAGGACTGTTTGGTTGCGATGGTGGATTAGACAAACCTGGCAAATTTATATTGTTCGGATTGTTATCATTAATTCCACTATTATAGCTACTTGGATATTGAGGATTCGAACCATCTGGCAATCTAGTGGTTGGCGCAGTATTAGTAGTGCCAGGTTGCGATGGCGCTGGAGTTTGAGACGTTGGATTTAATGGTGTAACCCCACTTTGGATAGGCGTTGGACTAGTTACAGAGGTGTCTGTTGAAGTCGACATAGTCGCAGCTTTAATACTATTATCATCTACTTTGATGATAATAGTGCCTTGATAAAGGTCCTGCGATGAAACACTAACGTCTACATAAAAACCTGTTTCTTGATGATAATGCTGTATTATAGCAGCCTTAATCAAAGAGTTCTGCATTTCAGTCATATCTTTACCAAGATATGACTCTAATTTTTTATTTAATGCAGATTCATTTGGTATATTCAAACCAGATGTCGAAACCATTCCACTTGAAATAATTTTAGCGCGGTCGGGAGCAGATGTTAAAAGAATTGCTTTTAACGGTCTGTTACTCACACTGGTCTTCACAGACTGCCCAGAATTTGTAGTTTCAGGACTTAATACATTTAAGTTAGCCCAGCCAGTGGAGAAAAATAGAAACAAAAATATGTATGATCTTTTCATCGATGTCTCAAATATTGCGTTAATAGATGACTGTCTGGTCGCCAATGGCTCTTAAAATGACTGCCTTTTTAATACTAGATCCTGTGCAATCCACCGGAATGGTTGCATTGTTACAATCGCTGTAGCCCCACCAATAAATTGGAAATTGCCACTTGTATAGTGCTTCACTGATAGCTGTTAAAAAATCTAAATAAGTCTGACTTGACACTGAAGAGAGTGCTGTACCACCATTTTTGTAATAAATTGTAAATGGTGTTCCGCCACTACCTCCAGGATAATAAACTCCCCACTGCTCTTGGGATGAATTAGCAAATTCTTCACCTGGAACATAAGCTGTTCCATTGATAGTTGAGGGTACAGTGTTTAAATCTCTTAATGCTGAATAGAGTTTAACTGTTGTACCAGCAGTTAAAGTAACAGCATTAGCCAAGTTAAAAAACCCAGTTCCAATCGTTGGTGCTGTAGGAGATAAATTATCTACTACAAGTGTTAAGCTACCGTTAGTACTATGAATATCTGCATTGGTAGTCGCTACAATATCTTCACCTGCAATCAACAATACATTACCACTAGTGCTTGCATAAACTGCAGCACCGCTATTCAATACGATATTATGGTCATAAGCTTGAACTGTGATATTACCAGTTGTTGAAGTAAGTGTAGAGTTTGTACCAAGAGTTATGTCACTACTTGTAGTTTGGGTATTACCTGCACCATTATTAAGAGTTAAAGTTAACGACCCGGTACCCGATGTAATAATTACACCATTTGCAACAGTAAAACTAGCTGTTCCAGTTAGTCTGTCATTGTTGCTAACACCACTTGCAGCTGTATCATTTGCAGTAATTATCAAATTACCATTATCCGTTGTGATATTTTGATTTATTGTGACACTGCGACCAGCTGATAAAGTTAAATTACCACCATTTCCACTTGGATTATTAGCAACAATTGGAGAATTAATGGTAATGTCGTTATTAGCCTGCATAATGACAGGTGTTCCAACATTAAGAAGATTTTTTATTGCTAAAGATGAAACTGTTAAGTCCTGGCTTGGAAATTGTCCATAATCAACATTAGCTGGATCATTTAAACCTGCGTTAACTGTACCATTTCCGGAAGTGAAAACGGCATAAGTGATACCATTAACAGTATCTTCAACAAAATTCGTCGCTTTGTTTTGACTTAATCCAGAAGACGCGTTAGGACCAAAATAACTATTTCCAATGTCTGGAACTGATCCTGTAAGTGTATTTAAGCCATCATTGTAAACAACAGCTCCAATGTTTGTTCCAGCGCTAGTATCAAAATTGGGGAAATGGGCAACAAATTTACCTCCAGAAATTGCTAAAGCATCCAGACCTACACCATCATTTGCAGTAACTCCATGTAAACTATTTGAACCAGTAACTGTCGCATTAGAAAAAGCTGCTTGAGGACATAAAGTGATTGCACCAACGTCTGCTGTCGTATTATTCCACAAGGGAGAACAAACTAAAAAATTGCCATTGGTTAAAGCAACAACACTAGTTCCAACCTGGTCACCTACTGTAGTGCCATGCAGTGATTTAGAATCGTCCACAATACCAGTAACAACATCTTGAGGTGTTCCCCTAGAATATACTACAGCGCCTGCAGTGGCAGTAGGAGTTCCAGTTGTTGTCGCTGAAGGAAAGGCAGCTACAAAGCTTCCAAAGTTTTGGGTTATGTTCGGTAAAGCTGTTACATTTAAGCCGGTGCCATTATTTGCTGCTGGTCCATAAAGACTATTAGTTGTTGTGATAGCAGCACCTGGCGATCCGTTTCCATTGCGTAAAGTTACTGCACCCACATTAGCTGTTGCCCCATTGTCCCACAAAGGCGAAACAAGGACATAGTTATTGTTAACTAAAGGAACTATTATTCTTCCTACATCATCTAAGTTGGTACTTCCATATGTAGAATTAGTTGTGCTAACAAGACCAACTGCTCCCGTCGATGCACACCAAGTGGCAGCTCCTACTTGAGCACCACCATTTGTCCAAGTTGGTGATCCGACAACATAATTATCATTTGTTAATGCTACAATTACAGTACCCACAGCATCATTTGCTGTTGAACCATACAAGCTATTAGTTGTTGCAACAGCACCAACATATGTTGGACCTGACAATGGCATACGAGTTGCCGCGCCAACAGCTGTTGCACCATTGTGCCATGTGGGTGAACCTACAACAAATGCATTTCCATCAAGTGCAGTAATCACAGCACCGACGCCATCATTGGCAGTTGTTCCGTACAAACAATTAGCAGTTGACGGAGAGCCACCACTAGGGGTAATTGTACCATTATTAGTACTACAAAAAGCGATTCCTGATTGTGCAATTCCGTTTATTGTGTAATTAGGAGCTCCAATAACATAGTCTCCATTTTCTAAAGGTACAATCAATTGACCTAAACGATCGCCCGGCGAACCTCCTGTAACACCAATTAAACTATTTGTTGAATTCATAGTCCCCGAATTACCATTGACTCCACCACGAGTTCCCACAATACCTTTATTATTGTCCCAAGTTGGTGAAGCGACAACGTAATTACCGTTTGTTAATGCATAAACATTCCCAATTAGATCGCCATTTAAACTGCCTGTGATACAAATATTTGGCGCAAGTGTTACGTTGGTTGTACTTGTAGCCGATCCCCTATAAACAGCCCCAGCATTTGGAACGCCAGTTACTGTAAAGTTAGGTGAGGAAATAACAAAATCACCACCAGTAAGCTGAATGACACCACCTGAGCTGACGTTATCTGTTGAAACAGCACCAGAAATCGTAGAATTAAGAGCACCAGTCATCCCATTATAGAGATAAACAACACCAGCGTTAGCAGGTTTTGTTACCACGACATTCCCAGAAATTAGAGGAAGTACAATAGTTCCAAATCCAGGACTTGGATTGGGATCAACAAGTGTGAAATGAGGAAATGTTCCCGTTGTGTCATCAATAATAATATTGCGCGGATCTAATAGAAGTGTTCCAGATTTATCAAGACCTGTGACATCAACTTGGGCACCATAATAAAATTTGTTTTTTCCAGAAACTTCAACAAAACCGCCGTGTCGACCAGTTGCTGTCACTGTTGCTGCGCAATATGTGTAATCTTCTGAATTAACTATAACTTTACCGCCATGTGATTCTGAAGATCCATCGGCTTTAAAAGTTGTGGCATGGTTAATTTGAACATGATTTGCAATTAAACTAATTTCTCCACCACTTTGACCGCTCACATCAACTGTTGCTGCATTGATTGCGATGTCATCGCTAGTGAATGCGATGGTTCCACCATTATTTATGCCTTTTGATTCATAATGACCCGAGCTAAATAAACGCCCATCTTCATTATGAATTTTTATTGTGCCTCCAATTATTCCACTTGCGACTAGATGAGACGACTCTGTTTCGATCCAATTCTTATTAGTGTTTATTAAGATGTTTCCGCCAGAACCATCTGTTCCGATAGCTAAAATTTCACCACCATGTAACCCTTTATCACTTGAAATTTCTACTGTTCCACCATTAGGTCCTGATACATCAATTGTTCCATTAGCAAAAAGAGTTCCTTGGTCTTTAATTTCGACATGACCACTTGATGCTTTTAAAGATCCATTTAATTGGGATAGTTGATCACCAATGTCCAATAGTATAGTTCCGTTATTACCAGCGTCGATAACACTATCACTGTCTAAGTTGACTTGGTTTGCGACTAAATGAACTTTGCCATTTCGCATGACACACATTGTCGCATCGGAAGTAGACTTGGGTATTGCTAAAGAATAGGCACTGCCTTCTTCATTAATCTGATCTTTGATCAGATTAATTTTTCCGGTCATAGAAATTTTACCTTCCGGATCTACCATTGATGGCTTAATTGTAATCCATCTGGTGCCTTCTGGTTTTAAATAGAACTGATGTCCGGTTAGTAAATTGACATCAACAGCATCGATGTCCCCATCATTAACTATTGTTTCAGATAAAAGAGTGACTGTACCTGCCAATGTCTCAATTTTACCAAGATTTATAATCGATCCATTAGAAGAACCAGCAAATGTCATCATGGCATTATTGATAAACTCTTCAATGCTCATATCTAATGTTGAGGAGACAAAATCTGCCGCTTTGATAAAGCCATCTTTTCCGATGACAACGCCATTGGGATTAACCAAATAAACACGGCCATTAGCTTGCAGCGTTCCCATAATTTGAGAAAGATCTCCACCAGTTACTCGATTAAGGACTGCTGAATCAATTGCTGGCTGAATGAACTGCGTAATTTCTCCAGATCCTATAGAAAAACTATTCCAATCGATCACTGCTTTATCACTTGTCATGATATTCAGTGTATTTTCGATCGACGTAAACTGAGCATCACCATAAACAACTTGCGGATCGGTCGGATTAGCAAGTAATGTCCCATGTGCCAAAAGCAACGAAGCAAAGGTAGTTAATTTTCGGATTTTTTTTGAAGATTTACGACGCATGTTAACCCACTTAAAAAAATTATTTTCTACACATTAGCCGTAAAAGATTTCTTTAATCAACTGAATTTTGTTTTTTCTTTTGTCCGAGTAAGATCACCCAAATTCCACCGCAACATATTAAAATGACACCAAACCACATCATTAAAGTGGGTGTGTCACGCCAAATAATCCAATCGAATATTCCCGAATAAATAATTGCGGAATAACTCAAAGGTGCTAGCACCGTAACTTTTGCTTCTCTGAAAGCTGTGAAGAAAAAAAACTGACCAAGTACTGCTGTAACACCTAACAATACAAAATAGAGCCAAGCTTCGATAGTTGGGACATGCCAAGCATATATGGCAAAAGGAAGACTTAGAACAACACCAATGACCATATACCAAAATAAAACAGTTAATGGATTATCACTACCGCTTGTCATTTTGACAGTGACTGCTGAAAAAGCTAAACAAATTCCAGCTAACAATGCGATAAATGCCTCTGGTTTAAAGACACCTGCATCTGGTTTTATCACAAGTATTACACCTAATAATCCTAAAACCATCGGCAGCCAAAACCTGTGATCGATTTTTTGTTTAAGCCAAATTCTGACAATAATGGGAACAAATAATGGCGATGTATTACTTAGTAATGTTGTATTAACTATAGATAATTTTTGAAGTGCTAAAAAAATTAAACCGAGAGCTGTCATCCCACTGAGTCCTCTTAAGATAACAAGCCACGGTCTATTCATATGGATGACTTTTTTGTGATCTTTAATCACAAAAGGTAATAAGCAGATTAATCCAATCCAATTACGAAAAAACACTGTTTGGCCAACAGATGATAATGGTGTTACAATTTTTGCAAGTGGGTAACCCGCACTTAAAAAAAGCCATCCCAGTAAAACTAAGATAACACCTTTTTTTAAAGATCCTTTTCTTGGATGTAATTTGAGTTCTTCCACTTTATTTTCTCTCATCATTGTGTTATAGTTTATTTTAACAGTTATAAAGATTGATAAATGGTCATAAAGAATAATTTCAATAACATCGAAAAAATTATAGTTCGCATGCCTAATTGGATGGGCGATTGCGTAATGGGCCTACCTGTACTTCAAGATTTAAAAAATTGCTTTCCTCAATCAAACATCACTGCCATGATTTCAAAACCTTTAGCTCCCCTACTAGAAAATAATCCATACATTGAAAGCACTTATACTTTTTCCAGACCGACAAATCGAGCAGAGCAAAAAAAAATTATCAATGATCTTTATCAAAATCACTATGACCTTGGAATTTTACTACCTAATTCCTTTTCATCAGCTCGACTTTTTTACAAAGCTAAAGTTCAAAATCGATTGGGTTACAAAGGTAACTTGAGATCGATATTTTTGACTTACCCAGTTAAATGTATCGACGATGAAAATACTCATTTGGTTGTGACATATAAAAAAATACTAGAACCACTTGGAATTCGCTTAAGTTCAACTAAACCGACGTTGTATATTTCTGATAGTGAGAAAACAGAATCGATTCAATTTTTGAAAAATAATGATATCGACCAAGAAATAATTCTTATAGGAATTAATCCAGGAGCCGCATTTGGTCCTGCCAAATGCTGGCTCCCTGAAAGATATCGCCAAGTGGCTAGTCAATTATTGGAAAATCCAAAAGTGCGTCTTCTATTTTTTGGAGATAAGCACACTACACCACTATCATCTTCTATAAGCGAAAAGCTTCCTCATTCCAGATGCCTGGATTTAAGTGGCAAAACATCTATCAGACAATTCATTGCACTGATGGATCAATGCCATGTCATTTTAACAAATGACAGCGGACCCATGCACGTAGCTGCCGCATTACAAAAACCCATGGTTGCATTGTTTGGTTCAACTAACGATGTAGCAACAGGTCCTTATTCTGACGCGACAGTTATACACAAACATGTAGAATGCTCTCCTTGTTACCGTAAAGTTTGTCCAATTGATTTTCGTTGCATGAAACGTATAGAAGTCCAAGAGGTCTATAAAGCCCTTTGCCAATACATTAACTCAGTAGGTGTTAATTGAATTTAGAAGAAGCTAATAAACTTTTGCGAGCTATCGATCAACGACATGTATTACATGGATTTGATAAACTCACTGTGACACAACAGCAAAATTTATTAAGACAAATAAAAAAATTAGATGTGCCTTTTTATCGTCACCAAAAAGCTTTTTTATCTCAAACTAAGCGACCTTTTTTTTTATTTTCACCTTTTAAGCAGACTCAAAAAAGTGGAAACAAAGAACACATTTTATTGGGTAAGCAGAGGTTAATGAAGAAAAAAGTCGGTGCAATAATTGTTGCTGGCGGTCAAGGAACGCGCCTAAATTTTGATGGACCTAAAGGTCTGTTCCCTGTTTCTGTTATTAAGCGAAAAACATTGTTTCAACTTTTGTCTGAAAAAACTATAGCTGCAAGCGAACAAGTAGGTCAAGACCTACCAATTGCCATTATGACATCTCCTATAAACCATACACAAACGATTGCATATTTTGAAAAAAATCATTTTTTTCAGTTAAAGCGTGGCCAAATTAGTTTTTTCTGCCAAGAAATGTTACCTATGCTTGATGACAAAGGTAATTTGTTTTTAGAAGGACCGGGCCATATTGCTGAAGGGCCTGATGGCAACGGATCGGCCCTCGATCAATTCGTCACATCAGGAATTGCTGAAAAATGGAAAGAACAGGGCATCGAAGATGTCATGTTCTTATTTATTGATAATCCTCTTGCCGACCCTTTTGATGCCGAATTAATAGGTCATCACAAAGTGCATAATAATACAGTAACTATCAAATGCGTTGAAAGACACGATTCGAAAGAAAAAGTGGGATTAATTGTTGAAGAAAATGGCAATCCTTGTGTTATCGAATACACTGAATTCCCGAAAGAAGAGTGGGATGCCAAAGACCCAAATGGTTACTGGCGTCATAATTTAGCAAATGTTGGTCTTTATATTTTCCAATTAAGTTTTATAGAAAAGCTTGCGTTTGAACAAGCTTGCAAAAAAATTCCTTTGCATTTAGCTCACAAAAAAACGCGCTTCATTAATTCCAAAGATGAGGTCGAAGAACCAACCAAAGCCAATGCTTGGAAATTTGAACGCTTTATTTTTGATCTACTTCCCTATGCTGACAAAACGTCTGCTTTGACGTACCCTAGGGAGATCTGTTATGCTCCTTTGAAAAATATGGCTGGTAATAACAGCATTGAAACTGTAAGAAATGCCTTGCAAGCATTAGACTATCAAACTTTTCATCGAATTTCGGGTAGAGTACCCCCATCGCGACCTTTTGAGCTTAGTCAAGAATTTCATTACCCAACACAATCTTTACTCCATAAATGGAAAGGTAAAGAGCTGCCCGCCGCCGCGTATATAGAGCCCTAAAGGAATTTACACCATGTCTGAACATAAAAAAACAGATCAAAAAAAACTAAAAATTGCATATCTCGGTGCTGGCACATGGGCTTTTTGTCTTGCGTGTCTATTAGCTGCCAAAGGTCACGACGTGACAATTTGGGTATCAAATCCAAAAATTGCAAAAGCTCTTAAAGAAACAGGTCAACATCCAAATCTTTTGGGGCACATCCCCGAAGGCAACTTATATTATACTGAAGATATGGCTGAAGCAGTAAAAGGGGCTGATTTAATAGCAGAAGGCGTCACATCTGCGGGTATTAGGCCAGTTTTTGAAAAACTTAAAAAAATAAAAAATGCTCCAGATTGTCCAATCGTTTTGACATCTAAGGGTATTGAACAAAACACTGGGTTATTACTCACTGAAGTTGTGATGGAAGTTTTGGGGATGCCAAGCAGATCACGTATCGGTTGTTTATCCGGTCCAAGTCATGCTGAAGAAGTCATCAAAGGGATGCCGACATCAGTTGTTTGTTCAGCTTATGATCACCAAGTAATGGAATTTATTCAAAATGCTTTTGCGACACCTCATTTCCGCGTGTACCGCAACGCCGATATTAACGGTGTTGAATTTGGCGGTGCCATGAAAAACATTATTGCTATAGCTTGTGGCATATCAGACGGTCTTGGATTTGGAGATAATACAAAAGCTGCGCTCATGACTCGAGGTTTATTTGAGATCATAAAACTTTGTGTGACAAAAGGGTGCCATCCCCAAACTTTAAATGGTCTTGCTGGCATGGGAGATTTGTGCGTCACATGTTTATCACGATTTAGTCGAAACTATCGGTATGGAGAATTATTAGCCAAAGGTGTCGATCCAGAACTTGCAAAAGAAACCATAGGTGTTGTCGTTGAAGGTGCCTACACTTGTGTTTCAGCTCTGCAATTAGCAAAAAACGCCAATATTGAATTACCAATTACACAAGCAATTTACGACATCATTTACGAAAGAAAAAAACCCAGTGAATGTGTAAAAAATCTACTTAAACGACCGATTAAAGAAGAGTATATCTAATGCTTAAAGTTGTCTTGCCAGAAACGATGTCCACTATTGAAAATCAAGCGCAATCAGCTGGATCGGACCCAGCAGTATTTATGGAAAACGCGGGTCTTCATTGCGCCTATTTTTTAAGAGATTGGCAAAAAGACCATGAAAATGTGAAGACATTTCATGTTCTTTTGGGTAAAGGCAACAACGCAGGCGATGCTTTAGTTTGCGCCCTACACTTAAAAAAAATGGGATTTACAATTAAAGCTTACGCTCTTTATGAATTTGATGAATGCTCTGAACTTTGTCAAAATCACTGGAAGTCTTTTAAAGAATCCGGTGGAGAAATACTAAAAATTAGATCCAAAGCAGATTTAAATTTTTCATATGATGGTGCCATCATCGACGGTATATTTGGAACAGGCTTTACCAATAATGTCACCGGGCTATCACTTGAAGCAATTATTGTGGCCAATTCTTGTAATTTGCCAATAATATCGATCGATATACCCTCTGGATTAAACGGCTCTAATGGTGAGCCATCACCAATTGCTATAAGAGCCGATGCAACCCTTAGTCTTGGAATGGCAAAACTTGGCTATTTTATTGGCAGCGGTTGGAACCATGTTGGTAAAATTGTTCACATAGATTTTGGTCTTCCACAAGATATTATCAATAAAGAAGATGGCATGTTGCACATGGTTGAAGAACATTATGCAGCGCAACTACTTCCTAGTATTCAACGCAATCGTCACAAATACCAAGCAGGTTATGTACTAGGTGTTGCTGGTTCTCAAAATATGCCAGGTGCTGGCGGATTATCAAGCATGGCTGCTTTAAAGGGCGGCGCTGGAATGGTTCGTCTGGGTTTTTTTAAAGAGCACAAAAATTTACTGTCACATTTGGCTTGGGAAATAATTCCAGAGCCCATTGAACATGCTGCCGATCTTGCAAATCTCATGCAAAAAGTCACAAGTTTTTATTGCGGCCCAGGAATTGGACGAGGTGAAAAAGAAAAAGTTTTAGTAAATCAACTCCTTTCAAAAATTAAGTCTGCGTATGTTTTAGATGCCGATGCACTCTATTTTGTATCTCAAGACGACACTTTAGTTTTACCACCTCTTGGCGTGCTGACACCCCACACTGGAGAAATGTCACAGCTTTTAGATATTAAATTAGGTAAAGACCCTTTAAACTGGCCATTTCTAAGAGCAGTTGACCAGTATGCTGCAGAAAAAAATGTCACTGTTGTTTTAAAGGGTGCGCCATCATTTGTTTTCCATCCTAATAAAACACCTGTAGTTATACCAACTGGAGATCCTGGCATGGCGACCGCTGGATCTGGAGATGTTTTAACGGGCCTTATTGCAAGCTTACTTGCACAAAATTTAACTCCTCATGATGCAGCTATACTTGGTGCTTATATTCATGGATTGGCCGGCATGCATGCCGCCAAAATCAAGACATCTTATAGCATGACTGCTAAAGATATTTTAGAATCAATTTCATGCGCCTTTAAAACTCTTTTAAAATCATCGACTTGACAATATAAGTAGTGTGAAACAAACTCGATAAAATTCACCTGTAAGAGACGTATGACGGACCGACCATTGGAATGCACTGAATGTAAGAGACCTGTAGCTGTTTTTTACACGGAAGTTGTTAAAAACTCTGCAACTAGAAGTTGTATGTGTAATGAATGCCCAGTCCTACAACGCCTCATTCATGGCTCAAAAAAATCAGATATCATTAATGAAAATTCAAATGTTATCACAGGTCTTTGTTGTGGGCATTGTGGTACATCTCTTGAAGCAATTCGCACAGGAAATAATTTAGGTTGTAGTGAATGTTATGAAATATTTGGAGATCAGCTTGTCAAGGAACTCGTCATTTCTAAAAAATTGTCTGCTAAAACAATTGCTAATTTAAAAAAGTCATCTCCAATACATATTGGTAAGGCTCCTGGTGAATCAAATGAGATGAACCCTTCGATGAAATTAATGGCACTAAATGAAGCTTTAAATGAAACATTATCTCGCGAAGACTATGAACAAGCCGCACTGCTGCGCGATCAAATTAAATCACTAATGGAAAGTTCTGATGGAAAATAGTCAAATCACTGCGTTTCTATTGGAAAATCATCCATGGGCTCAATCTTCTAATCCCATTTGGCTTGCTACCACATACCGTTTACACAGAAATCTTTCTAAATATCATTTTCCTGCAAAACTTGATGCAGCAACGCAGCAACAAGTTATGCAATTTATATTAGCTGCAACTAAAAGTTACACTACCCTTTACCTAAAAGCTGAAGACTTATCACCATTAAATAAACAATTACTCTATGAACATTTTTTAGCAGCTCAAGCTTTTCAACAGTCCCAGACAGGAGAGGGTTTTGCCATCGATGAAAAAGGAGAATTATTTTTTTTATTCAATGCACAAGATCATCTTCAAATTCAACTGAACGACGCATCTAATGAAATCGAAAAAGGGTGGAATCGCTTATCGAGAATAGATACAGATTTAAGCAAAGTGCTGCATTTTGCATTTAGTCCCCGATTTGGGTATCTGACTGCAAATCCAGATCAATGCGGCACCGCATTAATTACGTCGCTATATTTGCATGTTCCAGCTTTGATACACACTGATCTAATCAATGAAACTTTAAATAAATACAGTGATGATCGAGTCATGGTTTCAAGCCTTCAAGGAAGTGCAACTGACCTTATTGGAGATATTGTCACTCTACAAAATCATTATAAACTTGGAATATCTGAAGAAGAGATCATTAGTTCACTTAGAACTTTTGGCACTAAACTTGTTAATGATGAAACAAGTGCCCGTCAAAAAATTAAAAAAGATAATTCAGCTTTGATTAAAAACAAAGTCAGTCGAGCTTATGGTCTTGTAAAACACTCTTATGAGCTAGATACTGCAGAGTGTCTCAGTGCTATCAGCCTATGTAAATTAGGTGTAGATCTAGAATGGATTAAAGGGGTTAGTCAAAAAGATCTCAATCACCTCCTTTTTAATTGTCAACGAGCTCACCTGCTAGCTCAGCTAAAGAAAGAAGATCTATCTCAACAAGAATTACTCGTTCAAAGAGCTCAGTTTATTCATGACCATTTCAATTCAAGTAGTTTAGCAATTTAATTTTTTGCGATTATCTTACATAAAAGGAATATCTTCAAAATGGAATTTTATTTTGTCGAAAAAATATGAGTAATAAAAAAGCTCAATCCTAAAACTTACCTCTTCAATTGTACTATCTTTTAATTCTTTGAAGTAATTTTTAGTTTTCTTCAGAAAAAACTGAATATCATGTTCATCTTCAAAATATATTCCATCTTTTGTAAAACTGTCTGTTTCACGACCATCGTCATTAATTATACCAGATGCATAACCCTTATGAAGAAAAAGTAAGTGCAATCCGATTAAATCTAAATCTTTTAAATCTAGTAAATTTGCAAAAGATTTTTGGTAATAATTTTGATAAATAGGACTAGTGTAAGTTAAACCAAATCCATTCCATTCAAAGCGATTCCATGCATAATTTTCGTGATAAAGTTTTGGTGATGCAACAATCTTTAAAGGAATTTGAGTTGCTTTATGTTTAAAATTTAATACCACAAAACCTAAATTTTCGTGTGTATAACCCCAACCGATATCTGACTTGAATTTTTGGATTTTACCTAAATAATCAAACTTTAAAAAACTTTCAGCTCCTCCAAGATTTTTTACAACCGTATCATAAAATGGTCCTGGAAAAGCAAAACCAAGCTCGATACTTAATTTATCTACGTTAACAAAGTTTTCCTTAGAAAAAATTTTCTCAAAAGGAAAGCTACTTTTTAACTCTTTAGTTCTCGAATACAATGATTTTAAAAATAACCGCCATAACCTGTTATCATTGACAACAATCGAAAACTTTTTACATAGATGCGCTAATCTTTTAGACTCAATTGGAAGCAGAAAACTGAAGACCTCAATTAATATCTCTTTTGGAAATTCTGACAATGTATAAGTCTTTAAAGAGCAGTTACAATTTGCTACACCATTCATAAAAAACGCATTATTATTTTGTCTTAGTCAAGGCTATTAAATTTTCTCTCACTACTTAAGAATAATTTTATTAGTTAAGTAGTAAGTTTGAGACCAATCTCATTTTTTTAAAAAATTTGTTTATTTTATTTTCAAAAAATTCTACAAAAGCAAAGTTTTTATTAAACTTTCTGGTCAATGCACAGCGTTAAATTTGTTTTTCTGTCACTTCTGTTTTCTTGTACGCTTTTTTCTTGTACCGAAAAAAATACTAGTGAACTCATTCCTTTGAATTACTCTACATTAGAACTTAAACATGTTTTTGGAAAAGGTATAGGCTATTCTTGCGGTTATACGTCTTTAGTCAATACAAATTATGTTATAAAAAGCTTAAATACTTACATTGTAGATTTAAGAAGTCATGTTTTTGATGATGATTCTACAGCTTTCAATGTAGGATTAGCATACAGACATTTTTTTCCAACCAGTGAAATCGAAATAGGCTTAAACACCTATTTTGATGGACTTCGTCCAGCTGACAGTGGTTTTATTGGGCAAGTTGGTCTAGGGTTCGAATTTTTTCACCCTTTATCAAATGTCAATCTCAATATTTACTTACCAACTAAAGATGAAGTAAAAACTTTTGACATCTCGTACGATAACTATTTTGGATTTTTTTGGATTTACCATGAGCATACAAATATAAGCTTCAAATGTTTTGATGTAGATGCTTGTTTTTACAGGCAGAATTTCAAATATGCAACTCTCACAACGTCTGCAGGTTTTTATTATATATATAACCGAGTAGATGAACCGACATGGGGATCTCAATATAATTCCACATTAAAGTTTTATAAATGGGCAACGTTATCTCTAATGTTCACGAATGATAATATTTTTGATTCACGCTTCCAAGTTCAAATTAGTTTTGAAATTCCATTATACACGCCTAATAAACGAAAAAACCGTTTAGATATTGAACCAGTGCAACGTCACGAAATTCTCGCAATACAAAACCATCCATTCTGGGATTGGAGTTACTAGCACTTTGGAGATTATTCTTTATGAAAATTTACAAACAACTACCTGTATATTGTCTTGCATGCCTTTCATTACTATTTATAAGTGCTCAACATAAATGTAAATGGCCTCCACCTCTGCAAGGTCCTCCAGGTGAAAAAGGTGACCCTGGAGAACCAGGCCCTAAAGGTGAAGATGGTGCTATGGGACCACAAGGACCTAAGGGCGACACTGGTGATATAGGGCCACAGGGCCCACAGGGTCCCCAAGGTTTACAAGGCCCTCAAGGTCCCTCTAACGGAATAGTTGGCCCGCAAGGTGTTAAAGGTGATACTGGTTTACAAGGTATCCAAGGCCCAATCGGTTTAACTGGCGCCTCTGGCCCTCAAGGTATTCAGGGACTAAAAGGAGATACAGGTGATACTGGACCCCAAGGATTGATGGGCCCTTGCGGAGCTAATGGCCCATCGGGTCCAATTGGTTTAACTGGTCCTATTGGTTCGCAAGGTCCTCAAGGAGCTGTAGGACCAATTGGTTTAACAGGTTCTATGGGTCCTCAAGGGTTAACAGGTCCAGCCGGGCCTACAGGTTCT
>JAEMRK010000037.1:0-11536 GCA_016463375.1 Parachlamydiales bacterium
ATAAAAGGAGGCATTACTAATTTAGCAGCGGCGATAATTCGGTATATCAAATCATATAAGGAGTTAACTTTAGAGATATTTAAATCGACAAGATTAAAAAGAGTTTTCACATCTTGTGGTGTCCAATCCTTGGTTTTATAAACATTATAAGTAAATATAAGTGTTAAATCAGTGGTTTGTAATAAGTTAAAAATTTCATCGTTAAAGTGACAGCTTGAATCGAAGCTGTGACCCAATTTTCGAATTTTATCACAAATAGATGGTGCGGTTCGTCCGCATAGTTGATGACTAAAATCGGCTTCGTAAATATTTTTGGCTAAATTTGAAAGTGATGAACTATCTGGTAATCTATCTTCAACAAACTCACACAAAATTCTAATTTCTTTTTCAGTCCACCTAGATTTATTTTCCATAAGAAATAAATTATTACTCGTATTAAATTCATTCTCTTGCAAATGGTTCTGATAAATAGGGATGATTTTTCCAATGGAATTCGAAAAAATTGGTAATTCTGAATTTACACTTAATTTGAATGGGGCATTTGTTAAAGGAATAATATCGCCAATTGTATTCGAACAGATGGGTAATTTTGAAATAGTGCTCATACATCCCTTCCCTTAAAGATATAATCCTAATTGTGTAACATTATCTCTTTGAGTTAATGTTTTTTTTCAATTAAATCTATTAAATCAAGAGGGCTTCGTGAAAAGGTATAGGCAATTACAACCTCAAGAAGAATACGTAATCGAAAATAAAGGCACAGAATACCCAGGTACTGGTATTTATGAAAATAATACAGCAAGGGGAGTTTATACTTGTAAACGTTGTGATCAACCTCTTTATTTATCGTCTGATAAATTTTCTTCTGGCTGTGGATGGCCAAGCTTCGATGATGAAATACAAGGCGCTGTTTTAAAATATCCTGACCCTGATGGAAGTCGCACAGAAATTTTATGCAGTCGATGTCATGCGCATCTAGGGCATGTTTTTTTAGGTGAAAGACTGACTCAAAAAAATACAAGACATTGTGTTAATTCAATTTCTTTAAGTTTCCTTCCCTTAATGGCAGAATCCGGCTATGAGCGAGCCATTTTTGCAGGAGGCTGCTTTTGGGGTGTTGAACACCTTATGAAAAATCTACCCGGTATAATACGTGTTGATTCAGGATATGTCGGAGGTGTGGTTGCCAATCCAACATATGAAGAAGTTTGTTCTGGTTTAACGGGACATGCGGAAGCAGTTGAAGTGATTTTTGATCCGTCAAAAATCACTTACGAAAATCTGGCTAAATATTTTTTCGAAATTCACGATCCAACTCAAAAAGATCAACAAGGTCCAGATAGAGGAACTCAATATAGATCTGCCATTTTTTACTTAAGCCTAGAACAAAAAGAAACAGCGCAAAAACTAGTAGATTTTTTAAATCAAAGAATGAGTTGCGTAACCCAAATCGTACCATCTCAGACATTCTATCCTGCTGAGGGATATCATCAGGATTACTATGAAAAAAATGGCCATGAGCCTTATTGTCATAGATACACACCTAAATTTTAAGTCCTTAACCTTTAATACAAAACGATTTTTATTATAATTTTTAATTGACAAAGGCCTATTTTTAGTTGAGAATACAACTAAACAACCTCTGTTAATTGGGTTTTATGGATAACATAATTACCAGCGAATACGATGCTCTACGCGCCAAAATACTCGCCCGCGCCCACAAAGATCCGCAGTTCGCTGCGGATCTTATGTTGGACGCGCATAAATCTCTTCAACAAATGGGTATTAATGTACCGAAGAACATTAAATTGACTTTGGTTATGGAAGAAGAACAGAGCATTATTTTATTTATTCCTCCCCCGCCACAAGGGATAGAACAGTTATCCAATGAGGAGTTATTAAATATTGCTGCCGGATCCATCCAAGAAAATGCTGAATTATTAACATGGCATTTAAACAAAACTAAGAGGGACTTGCAATGAAACGCAAACCCGTTAAACCGGTAAAGTCAAAAAAAGTTGAAAGCGATCAGAAAAAGCCATTGTCTGCTAATGAATTGAAAAAACTAGCCGCTGCAGGCGAGTTAACTAATACAAATAGAACATTGCCTTATCCTATCGAACCATTTCACCCATAATTAGTAGTATTTTTTTTATTCGATGCATATAGTCAGCTTGTTCCTCGAACAGCGTGAGTAAATGCAGTGAGTGAAAACCTTTTCCGTAAAAATTCTTATGAAAAATTAGGATCTCCAGAAGAGCTCGATCAATTATTAGTAATTGTTCCACCCAAAGGGTGGATTGCTTTGATCACATTGATTGCTATGATAGTCGCTTTGCTATTTTGGTCTGCTTTTGCAACAATACCAATTCAAACAACGGCCCTTGGGGTTGTTAATACACCAAGCGGATTTTATACAGTACGTTCGTTCACAAATGGCATCATCGAAAAAGTTTCTGTCTCTAAGGGTAATTATGTCGATATTGATACCCCTTTAATCACTTTGTATTCTCAACAAAATGAAGGACGTTTAGAAAATGCGAAAAATCAAGTTCAATTATTGCAAGGTCAAGTCGAACTCTTAAAAAAACAATTAGCAGCTGATCAACAACTCGATGAATACATCATTACCCAATTGCAAAAATTAGCAAGCGAAGACTTAACACTTCAAAGTAACCAAGATAATTTGTTTCATGTTTTGGTATCGGTTCAAGAAATGCTATCGACACTGCTTCGGGAATTGACAACTGACCGTATGAATCAATCTCTTCAATTTTTAAATGAAGCCTCACTTACTTTAAATGCATTGGAACAAGAAAGTAAGCAGCTAGCACTAAAAGCGCCCGTTGAGGGAGAAGTGATCAATGTTGCTGTAAATACTGGGCAATATGTCAGTGCCGGCACGCCACTGGCCACAATTAGTCAACCGTTGAAAGAAAATGAAAATTACGAAATTTATGGGTATGTTCCATTAGAGATGAGGGGTCTAATTCTTCCTGGCATGGAAGCTCAAATTCACATCGTCGACTTGAAAGATCATCAAAACGAAACTATTTATGGACGAGTTGTCGATATCGATCAATATGCTGAATCTCCTGCCGATATTCATAAAAACTTCATCTCAGAAAAGGTGTACCGCCATTTTTTTGGACAAGCACCTCTTTTACAAGTTCGTATAATTCCCCTTTATTCCAAGGATGGATTAGGACAAATTGGTCATTTCCCAACATTATTTCCAGGAGAAATTTGCTCGATGCGCATCACGCTCGATCGCAAAACTCCTTTTAAATATCTGATACCTTAGACATTTTATGACTTTGTTTAAAAGGCGCTACACCACACCGACAATTATACAAATGGAATCAACAGAATGTGGTGCTGCCTGTCTTGGTATGATCCTTGGCTATTACAAAAGATTTGTGCCTTTAGAAAAATTACGCATTCAATGTGGAGTATCAAGAGATGGCAGTAATGCTTTAAATATCGTTAAAGCTGCCCAGCATTATAATCTAGATGCAAAAGGGTTTAAAGCAGATATAGATGATTTAAAAAAGATCGAGGGGCCTTCGATACTCTTTTGGAAATTCAATCACTTTATTGTACTAGAAGGATTTTCAAAAAACTGCGTATATATTAATGATCCATCATTGGGTCGTCGATGGATCACTTACAAAGATCTCGACGATAATTTTACAGGTATTGTTTTAACATTTGATATAACGCCCCAATTTAAAAAAGGGGGTTATAAGTCTAATCTTATCCAAGCATTAAAAAGCCGATTAGTTGGAACGAACCAGGCACTAGCCTTTATTTTTCTGGCGGGATTATCACTTGTGGCACCAAGCCTTGCCCTTCCAGCCCTCGTTCGTATATTTATCGATGATGTCATGCCATCACCCCAATTGGCGTGGCAAATAGGCTTTAGCATAGCTATTATTGTCACAATAGTCATTGCAGGATTAATGTCTTATTTACAGCAACTGTATTTAAATCGTCTGCAACAAAAACTATCAATGCGTTTATCATCAAAGTTTTTATGGCACATCTTAAGATTGCCATTATCTTTTTATGCGCAGCGTTTTTCTGCAGAAATTGTGCAACGTATGCAATTAAATACGATTGTATCTCAATCTCTGACTGGATCTTTAGCAACAACGGCCATCGATATATGTTTAGTGATTATTTATGCCCTTGTCATGTTTAGTTACGATTCTTTAATAGCCACAGTTAGCATTATTACAGCTCTACTGAATTTAAGCGTATTAACTATCATTAATTTATCCAACCGTGATGGTTACACCAAAATGACTCTTGATAGTAGTAAAAGCCATGCGATGTCAATTGTTGCCATGCAACATATTGAAACGATTAAATCAACAGGTTCAGAAGACGATTTTTTCTCAAAGTGGTCTGGTTATCAAGCAAAAGCTATCATGTCCGAACAAAGCTTGGGGGTTAAAGAAACACTTTTTGCATTACCAAACCTCCTGCAAGCACTAACAATAACTCTTGTATTAAGTCTTGGCAGTTGGCGTGTTATGGAAGGGAAATTAACTCCTGGTATGTTAATGGCTCTTCTTTTGCTATCTTCTTCTTTTTTAATGCCTATTTTGCGCTTTATTAATTTAGGATCGACTCTGCAAATGCTAAAAAGTTACATCAATCGTTTAGATGATGTTTTAAAACACCCCCAAGATACAATTTACGAAGATAGTTTTTCTGAAAACTCGACGAATGAAAACCGCCAAATAATTCAACTTGCCGGATACTTAGAGTTTAAAAATGTTTCCTTTGGTTATAGCCCATTGGATCCCCCTTTAATCCATGATCTTAATTTTTCCTTAAAGCCTGGTCAAAGATTAGCGTTAGTTGGACCTTCAGGCTGTGGTAAATCGACGATTTCAAAGCTTGCTGCACAGCTCTACAAGCCATGGGATGGCTACGTCCTTTATGATGGTAAAAAGGGTTTAAGTGTCATGCGTGATTTATTTACACGATCGGTTGCAACGGTAGACCAAGATATTTTTCTATTTGATGGCACAATTAAAGAAAATATTACCTTATGGGATCAAACAGCGTCTGAAGAAGATTTAATGGATGCATGCAAGGATGCATGCATCCATGAAGAAATATTGATGAGAGACTTAGGCTACGACTCTGTTATTAAGGAAGGAGGTAAAAATTTTAGCGGTGGTCAAAAACAACGTTTAGAAATTGCACGCGCTCTTTTAAATAAGCCAACGATATTGATTTTAGATGAAGCAACGAGTGCTCTGGATTCACAAACAGAACTAAAAATTGTCGACAACATCCGTAAACGCGGATGCACATGCATTATCGTCGCTCACCGTTTAAGCACGATTAAAGATTGTGACGAGATATTAGTTATTAATAATGGCAAGATTATACAGCGAGGTACACACGAAGAGCTTAAAAATATAAGCGGCATTTATCAAGAGCTCATCATTAAAGAGATAGGTCCTGACAATGGATGACATGTTAGACAGCTTTTTAAATGAAAATGGACAAGAAGTCGATCCATCGACAAAGCCAAGATTAACTTTACATGGAAGAAATGAAGTCTATTTTCTTAAAGAGGGTAGAGTCGATTTATTTGCCGTTGAAATGCGTAATAATCCCATGTCTAGTCCTCATATACTGATTGCTGAAATCCATGCCCCAGCGCTTATTTTTGCATTTCCACATATCATAGTTAATGCTAAGCACATAATCCAATTAGCAACTCAAACATCAACTAGACTTTTAAAACTACATTTAGATCAGTTGCAATTTTTTTTAAGTGAGCATCCAGAAAAAAAATCAGTGCTTAATCATTATGTATCCCAATGGATTGCATATTTAAGCCAGGTGATTGATAAAACAACGGCTGATAATTCCCTACATTGGATCAAACCTGGACAAAGCCACGCATTAAAGCCACTCGATAAGATCTCACCTAAAATCAATACCGACCATTTAGATAGTGTTACATGGATCAAAACGACGAGTGGTAAACTCGTATATGAGGGCAACCCAGAAATTCCACTGTCCCCTTTTCATATATTCCCTTTGGCACCACATACAATTTTATCATGTTTTAAAAATTCATCAGTTACAACTGTCGATATTGATACAGTATTTTACGAAAAAAATTGGGTCAAAGGTTTGACGCTTTTTCATGAAACACTATTAACATATTTAGAGGTCACACAAAAAAAGAAAGATAATGAGAAATTACTTCGATTAACGCATAAGAAAAACCAAGAAGATGAAACACTAGACTTGGCATTAAGGGCACTTAGCAGCACTCTTAACAAGAGTTCATCAAAAAAAATATCCAGTCAAAATATTTACTCTAAAATTTTTCAACGCATCGCAGAACAATCGAATTTAGCTTTACCTAAACGAGACGATTTAAAATTTTCAGATACCAATTTAAATATTAATTACTGGTGCCGTCTTTATAACTTGCGCAATCGTTTTGTTTATTTAAATGATGATTGGTGGAGAAATGACGGCGGTACACTACTTGCATTTTACGGAACTCAGCATATACCCTGCTTACTACTTAATGAAACCGGACATACCTATACAATTTATCATCCCATTGCAGAGACAAATGAAACAGTAACAGAGCCCATTGCAAAAAATTTATCGTCGCATGCCTATTCGATATATACCCCGCTACCACAAAATATCCGATCTGGAAAAGATTTACTTTTTTACATTTTAAAAAAATTTAAAAAGCCAATTACAAAAATTTTCTTAATCACAACTGCATTAGCAATCATAAGCATTATACCATTCATTGTCGTTCAATGGCTTTTTAATGTTGCAATACCTGGCAAAGACATCGATTTCTTTTTTCAACTTTGCTTGATACTTTTGTTATCAGCGATAACTTCATCGTTATTTATGTTTGCCAGATCATTGTCAATTGTCAGATTACAAGCATTGGGCAGCTCTTTTATAAAATCTTCGCTGATCGACAGATTGCTAAAACTCCCCGTCAGTTTTTTTAGACGCTTCAGTGCAGGACAGTTTGTCTACCGCATAAATGCAGTTGACCAGATGCGATCTATTTTAAATGGTCATGCAATCCGACTTATTCTGTCAGGCGTATTCTCAGTTTTTTTTCTGTTAGTTATGTTTATCTATTCCCCCGAATTATCAATTATCTCGGTCCTACTTTTTGGCGTTTTCGGTGCAGTTTTTGTACTTTGTTTTTTTAAAAAACGCCGCATTAATCAATTGTTCAACGCACTTCAAGGAGAAATCAGCGAATCGTTAATGCAAGTAGTTGGAGGTGTAGCTAAATTGCGAGTCATTGGTGCAGAAAAACGCGTTTTTGCTCATTGGGCCAAACATTTTGCTAAGCAATGCAAACTGTCGTTTAAATTGCAGTCTATTCAAAATACTGTATCAATATCTAATAACTTACTGATACCACTAAGCCTAGCTTGCATATTTACAGGCTTCATGTTCATGAATCATGAAAAAATGGATTCCAATTTATCCATTGGGAATTTTTTAGCATTTTACATGGCATTAGGAGCTTTTTCAGCTGCCATCATTGATTTTTCTAATATATTATTGTCACTAGTACAAGCTATTCCTCTTTGGCAAAGTACTAAAGTTTTTCTCGAAGAACCTTTAGAAACATCCGAAAATCAACTACCATTGACTCATTTTTCAGGAAAAATAACAGTCGAGAGTGTCTCTTTTAGATATTCAGATGAATCTTCGTTAATTTTAGATACAGTGTCTATACATGCTAAACAAAAAGAACTCATAGCTCTTGTTGGCCCATCGAGTTGCGGAAAATCAACTCTTGTCAATTTATTATTAGGATTTGAAACTCCTGAAAAAGGAAGCATCTATTTTGACAATCACGATTTAAAAAATCTTGATTTGCGCGATGTTAGACGCCACATTGGTATTGTTTTACAAGATGACTCTTTAATCAATGGAACTTTATACGATAATATCGCATGTGGTCGCTCTTATTCAAACGATGCTGTAATGAAAGCCATTGAATTAGCGAACTTTACAAACGATTTAAAAAATTTACCAATGGGACTTCATACAGTTATACAAGCTGATAATCAGACACTATCTAAAGGGCAGCGTCAAAAAATATTTATCGCCAGAGCATTGGTTTCTCAACCAAAACTCTTAATATTTGACGAAGCCACATCGGCACTGGATAACTTAACCCAAGATGTCATTTCAAAAAATATTGAACAACTCGACGTCACTCGTATAGTAATTGCCCATCGCTTAAATACGATCAAAAATGCGGATCGTATTTATGTCATGGATCAAGGAAAGATTATAGATACTGGCACTTATCAGGAGTTATTAAGAAAACCAGGACTATTTGCTCTGCTTGCAAAGCGTCAAACACTTTAAAAAAAAGGAGCTAGAGCCTATACTCATTTTGCCAAACGAAAATTAAAATGGAGCTTTTCATGGCAAATCTCAAATTTCGCGATACACAAGAGGAAGTCGAGTTAGAAGACGGCTCACCAATTGCAGAAGCTTGCGAAGAAGCTGGAGTCCCTTTTGCCTGTACAGAAGGTGTTTGTGGCACCTGTGTTGTTGAAGTCTGTGAAGGCATGGATAACCTCAGCGAATTCACTCAAGAAGAGCAAGACTTTTTGGGAACACTTGATAAAGAACGCTTGGCTTGTCAATGCAAGATCAAATGCGGTGAAGTCACCCTAACATTTTAATTTGGAGCTTTGGTAGTTATGTCTACAACTCAAGATCAAGAAAAAACTTATACTAAAATTTCAGCTGATATGACGATTGAGGACATTTTGTCCAAATTTCCTCATAAAAGCCAAAAACTTGCCCATGAAATCACAAAATCTGGCCTAAGCTGTGTTGGCTGTCAAGCAGCGACTTGGGAAACATTAGAAGCGGGCATGCTCGGTCACGGGATGACATTAGAACAAGTTCAAAGATTAGTTGATAAACTCAACGCTGTACTGGCTGAAGAGAGCGATCCTGAAAGCGTTCAAATGACTGCAAGAGCTGCTAAAAAATTTAAAGAAATTCTCTTTGAAGAAGGCAAGGAAGGCTGGGGTCTGCGTTTTGGTGAACAAGCAGCAGGTTGCAGCGGACTTGAATATATCTTAGATTATTCTGAAAAAGCTGATGAAGATGATGCTGTTTTCACATCGCACGATATCGAAATCCATGTTAAAAAAACATTACTGAATCGCCTGCTTGGTTGTGAAATCGATTTTATTGAAGGTTTAAATGGCAGTGGATTTAAAATATCTAATCCTAATGCTAAAGCTGCGTGTGGTTGTGGCTCATCTCACAATTATTAATAGTCAAATTAAGCGTGCTGTTCAGCACGCTTAGTTCTTTTTTTATTCGTTAAACTCAAAATACGCTTTTTTAAAATCTGCAATACCCATGGTAGTTAAGACAACACCTTGGAGTGCTGGGTTTTTCAAATAGCTAAAATTCACAAAATACAAAGGAATGATTGGCATTTCTTTCATAAGTAAGGTTTGTGCTTGTGATTGTAACTTTTTTCGTTCCACGACATCCGTAGTACTTCTTGCTTTTTCCAGCATATCTTGATACTGCGGATTATGCCACCCAGTAAAATTATTACCATCAGCTGCTGTCGTTTCAAAAATTTCTAAAAAACTCATTGGATCGTCATAATCTGCAACCCATCCCATGCGCGCAATTTGAAATTGTTTTTGTCCCAGTTGTTGTAAATACACCTTCCAATCTAAAGCTTTGAGTGTGACTAAAACTCCAAAAGTTTGAAACCACTGCTCTTGCACAGCTTGAGCTATCAACTGATTCAAACTATTGGAATTGTAGGTATAACTAATAGCTGGCAGCTGATCTTTAGAAATCTTCATTTCATCCAACGCTTGTGCAAACAATGTTTTAGCAAGTTCTGTATCATGGTCTTTGAATGTTGGCGTAAAATCCACATTCATAGTTGGAGGAACAATACCAAAGGCTGGCTGCTCGCCACCTTGCAAAATGTTATCAACAATAATTTGTCTATTAACTGCATAGGCAAACGCCAGTCTTAATTTTTCGTTATTAAATGGCGCTGTAGTAACGTTGAACTCAAGCCACATGTCACCAGAGACGGGGTATGTATTAATTATCTTCTCTTTCTTTAAATAGGCAAATGCTTCGGATGGCAACTGCGAAAAAGGCTCCCCTGCCCAATCAAGTTCATGATCTTGAAACATGTTGAGCTCAGTTGTGTTATCACCGACAATCACTAACGTTATTTGGTTTAATTTAACAGATGATGCGTCCCAATATTTTGTATTTTTAGTCACAATGATTTCATCATTATGACGCCAATTAATCATGTTGAAAGGTCCATTACAGATATAGTCTGGACCACTGTTGTCTGCCCATTGCTTGTTTTTTAAATCCATTTTTTGATTAATCGGAAAATAAGTCGGGGTGGCAAGCAAGGATGTGAAGTAAGGTGTTGGATTATTTAAAGTTACAATCAAAGTTAAATCATCTAAAGCCTTTACCCCCACCTCTTCGAGTTTAACCTTACCCTCTTTTGCTTGCTTTGCATTTTTTATCGGGTAAAGCTGATAGGCATATGTAGATAGAAATTTTGGATCAAGGGTTGATGTCCATGTATACGCAAAGTCCTTAGCAGTTACAGGCGTGCCATCACTCCACGTTGAAGGTCTTAATTTTATAGTGTACGTCAATCCATCTTGAGAAATATTGATCGATTCAGCCAAAGCTAATTGCGGTTGACTATTGCTATCCATACGAGTTAATCCCTCAAAAATAGCGCCAACCATAACAGCAGACGTTAAATCAGAAACTTGTCTTGGATCTAAAGATGGTGGCTCAGTAAATAAATTAAGAGTAAGTATCTGCTTTTTCTCTTGTTCATTTGAATTAGAGACGCCGCATGAAGTGATTAAACTTGCCTGCAAAAAAAGTGCAATTGATAAAAAGAAGCGTTGCTTGAACTTAAACGACATTAGAGACCTTATTAGTTAAAAAATATTAGTTCACACACTATCTAAAGTCATTTTTTTAACGCAAGGTCTATTGAAGATCATGACATGATGTCATAATGATTGGCATTAATTTAATGTAAAAACCAAAAATATAAAGCCGAATGCAATACATAACAAGAACCGACAAAAGTTATTTCTTGATTGCAAGTCGTGACGCCATAAACTATTGATAAACTTCCCAAAGTTAAAGCACTTAGATTGATAATACAGTTGGCATTAGACGTTATTTTCTGATTAAATAATTGAATGCTAAAAGTTCGGCCATTTAAATTTCCAACATCTGTTGTTGGTACTAACTCTTGTTGGAGTGACACTAGGTGATTTTGAATTGGATTCGCCATATTGCCTTAAAATTAATTAATCTATCTTCAAATTATTGCGCAGATTATTGTTACATTGATCTTAAATTGATTATGAGTTGTATAAATCAAAAGTCTTCTGAAGACATTAATCTTGAAAATAGCCACAAACAGCAACATGATTGCAAT
>JAEMRK010000037.1:11636-16938 GCA_016463375.1 Parachlamydiales bacterium
ACATGTTGCCTTTAGAAATAGAGATGTTGTATTTGGTTAAGTTTAGTTGCTACAGTCATGAAGTAGATTCCACCTATAATAATAAGTGGGTTAGAATCTTTAAAACCAAACGCTGTAGTTCCAGCACCTAAAATAAAAATACCAACTAAAATGGCCTTCTCAATTTTAATAGCACACCTGTCAAAAGTAGATGGTGATGTAACAACGCGTCCTTGTAAACCACCTTCTAATATATTATCTGTCACAGGATGAATGGCAATCCGAGATGATGATCGACTATTTGTAGATGCTACATTGTCCATGAGTTACTCTCAAAAATAATAAATATGGTTTAAGAATTTAGAGTTTCTCTAAAAACTGTTGTTGAAATACCAGTAAATCCCACAACAGCCAACATTAGACCTACAAGGATATAACCTGGCTCAGAATCATTTAAACCGACTCCGGCAAGGATTATCCCCATAACTACACCTGTAATTGATAGCAATCTGTCAGTATTTAAAATCATATGATCTTTATCAACTGCTACAGTGATAACACGACCTTGCAAATTCCCTTGTGGAGTGCTTAAAGTATCTTCAGGTTGTACATTACGGTTTAAGATCGGAGAGTTATTAGGGACTGGATTTGTCATTGGTAGCCTCAAATTTTGTAGATGTGGTAGGCAGTTTGCAAATAACGAACATTTTATGCTAATCAATTCGCATTTAAATTTTGTTAGTTATTGGCATTTGGAAAAAAATAATGTCTAGTAGCTTCTCCAATACCTACACCCACCATAACTAATCCAATGATTAAGGGTCTCGCATCTGAATTTGTTAAGCCTTTGCCAATATTCAGTGACCCAACAAGTAATAAAACAAAGGTGATCAATTTATTGAAATCAAAACACATTTGTTTGGCTGTTATAAGCCAAGTGATAACACGGCCTCTCATGGTACCAACAGCAGTATTTCCTAAATCTTGACGTTCGACATCTGGAATGATTGGATGAGAATCAGATGTTATTGCATTAGTCACAGCTAATTCTATTTTTTGACAATGCAATATAAAGCAATTTCCGTAACAATCGAAGCTCCAGTTAACCAGGAACTGACTTGGATTAAATGTGTATCATCAGTGTCTTTTCCAATAGCGATTCCTGTAATACCTATGATTATTCCAAAAAAAGAAAGAATTGCTAGAGTTGTTGCAGCAACTATCTTTTTAGTATCCCATGTAAGTGATCGTCCTTGTAAACTGCCAATGAGTGGTGTGTTTGGCAAAGGAGTCGTTGGAGAGTCATTATTTGTAGATCTAAATGCGTTGTTGGATTCGTTGGCTTGGATTTTGATAACATGATCGATAGCATGAGACATATAAACTCCATTAGTATAGATGACAAGACGTCATATGGCCGGGGTGTACTTCTTTTAATTCTGGTTTCACTGTTTGACAAATAGGCATTGCAAAAGGGCAACGCGTATGAAATGGACAACCTTTTGGTGGGTCAAAGGGACTTGGAACGTCCCCTTTGACCACAACAGCTGCTCTTTTACGCTCAACTTCTGGATCCGGTATGGGTATAGCAGATAGTAAAGCTTGTGTATAGGGATGTAGCGGTGTTTGATACAAAGATTCAGTGTCAGCTAATTCAACAAGATCTCCTAAATACATGACAGCAACACGGTGTGATATTTGCTTAACAACAGCTAACTGATGCGCAATAAACAAATATGTTAAATTGTATTGTGACTGTAGCTTCTTTAACAAATTAATGATCTGCGCTTGAACTGAAACATCTAGTGCAGATACAGGTTCATCACACACTATAAATTCTGGATTGACAGCCAAGGCTCTTGCAATTCCAAGACGTTGCCTTTGTCCCCCGCTGAACTCGTGAGGGAAACGGTGCATGTGATCCGGATTAAGTCCAACTTGTTGTAAAAGCTCTGTAATTCGAGTTATTCTGCCTGAACCTTTATTTAACTGATGCAATTCTAATGGTTCTGACAAGATCTCTTTGACATTTATTCTTGGATTAAATGAGGCATAAGGATCTTGGAAGATGAGTTGCATTTTTCGCCTGTACGGCAAAAACTTTGATTTGGATAAGCCATTAATGGATTGATCTTCAAACCATATTTGACCATGTGTCGGTTCTGTTAAACGCAATAACGTTCTGCCAAGTGTTGACTTACCACAACCACTCTCACCCACTAACGCTAAAGTTTCTCCTTTTCTAATTGAAAAACTCACATTACGAACAGCTTGTAATACGCGCTTTTTAACAACATATGTTTTATTAAGATTTTCAACGCGTATCAGTGTTTGAGACGATTTCATTGAGATAGTTTTCCCTTAAAAGCAAGCTTATCTTGATCGAATAACTGTTTTTCTTTTTTGGCTCTTGGATCTAGTAACCAGCACGCACTGTAATGATCGAGCTCGCTTTTAAAAAAAGATGGCATATTATTTCTACACATCTCCATAGCGTACGGACATCTTGCAAAAAACGGACACCCAAGAGGTGGTGCGCTTAAATCGGGAGGCGATCCTTTAATTGAATCTAATTCGTCTAATTTAGCAGAATCTAATCGTGGCACTGATTTTAATAGCGCATGAGTATAGGGATGTTCAGGGTTGCTATAAATTTGATCGACTGTTCCCTCTTCAATAATCTTCCCTGCATACATAACCATCACACGATCACACATGCCTGCAACCACTCCTAGATCGTGAGTGATCAATAAAATGCTCATGCCCATTTTTTTTTGCATGGTGCGCATAAGATCAAGTATTTGGGCTTGTATAGTCACATCGAGTGCAGTTGTAGGCTCATCGGCAATGAGTAATTGCGGATGGCATGCCATTGCAATAGCAATGCTGACTCGTTGACGCATTCCTCCACTAAATTCATGTGGATACTGCTGCATGCGTCTTTCTGGCATAGGTATGCCAACACTATTTAGTAAATCGATAATTTTTTTATGGACAACATCGCTCGATAAATTTTGATGACGATTAATAATCTCTTTAATTTGCGATCCAATACGCATCGTCGGATTCAATGATGCCATTGAATCTTGAAAAATCATTGAAATGTCTTTACCGCGAATATTTTGTAAGGTCTTATCCGAAACTGATAATAAATCTTCACCTTGAAAAAGAATCTGCCCCTGAGTGACTTTTCCAGGTGGCATCGGGATTAACTTCATAATGGATTGTGCTAGCGCACTTTTACCACAACCAGACTCTCCAACTAAAGCGACTGTTTCCCCTTTTTGGATCTGAAAACTAACACCACGCACGGCTTGATAGATTTGATTTTGAGCGTGAAATTCTATATGGAGATCATTAACTTCAAGTATTGGCTTTAAGACTTGATTATTCATGCTATCCCCTGGCTCTGCGTTTGGGATCAAATGCATCGCTTAATCCATCTCCAACCATATTGAATGCCAAAAGTGTAATGCTGATAAAAAAAGCAGGAAAAAATAAACGCCATGGATAATAACTCATAGCAGGCAGTCCCTCTGATGCCATCGTACCCCAGCTAGCAACCGGAGCTTGAATGCCAAGTCCTAGGAAACTTAAAAAAGCTTCAGTAAATATCGCTGTTGGTATTGTCAAAGTCATTGTAATTAAGATTGAACCAATTGCATTTGGAATCATATGGCGTCTCAATATCCACCAATTGCTAGCTCCAAATGCTCTAGATGCTTGCACATAATCTAATTCTTTAATTTGTAATAATTGACCTCGCACAATACGTGCCATATTAATCCAACCGATAATCGTTAGTGCAATGATGATAGGTAGTAATCCTGAGCCAATAACAACAATTAACAAAATAACAACGAGTAAGTATGGAATTGCATATAAAATATCTGCTGTTCGCATCATGAGATTGTCAATTTTACCACCGGCTAAAGCAGCGGTGCCACCCCATAATACGCCAATGACCAAATCAATAAACGCTGCAACAAAACCTACACATAACGAGATGCGAGCTCCATACCATGTTCTAACAAAAAGATCTCGTCCAAGATCATCAGTACCAAACCAAAACTTTAGTGATGGGGGCTGATTATTTAGCGATAAATGGGTTTCATAATAAGGATAAGGTGATAACCAAGGACCAATAATTGCCATAGTTATTAAAATGCACAATAATACAAGACCCCAAAAAGCTGGTTTATTACGGCTAAACCGCATCCAAGCTTCTTTTAAATAACTATTTAGGCGTGGTGCTATATCTTCTTCGGCATAGGCTTGAACTAAAGCCCGTCTAAATTGATTTTCTTCAACGACCATTACTGGGTCCTATCCTCAAGTTGAATACGAGGGTCAAGCCAACCATAAACAAGATCCATAAAAAATACCGCAAGTAACAAAATGATACTGTAAAAAACAGTTGTTCCCATAATTACTGTATAATCGCGGTTAGTAATGCTTGTTACAAACCACTGTCCAAGTCCTGGTATACCAAAAATTTGCTCAACGACAAAACTGCCGGTTAATACGTTTGCTATAAGAGGGCCAAAGTAACTAACGACTGGTAGTAAAGCATTGCGCAATGCGTGTCGAACTAAAATAATTGAATTAGAAATACCCTTAGCCCTTGCCATTTTAATATAATCAAGCTGGAGTACTTCAACTAAGTTTGCACGAATAAGTCGTGCGATAAAAGCTGCAGGGAGTGCTGCTAATGAAATTGATGGAAGAATTGATTGCGCAAAAGTGCCCCACCTTGCAACAGGTAATAAGTGCCATTTCATTGCAAAACCATATTGCAAACAAGCTGCTAATATAAAACTTGGCACTGACAAACCAAGTGTTGCAACAATCATTACAGCGTAGTCAGGCCATTTACCTTGATAGTATGCTGAAATAGTTCCAAGAATCATCCCTGCTACTAAAGCTATTAATAAAGCCTCTAATCCCAGTTCGGCTGAAATGGGAAAACCTTGATTTATAATTTGGTTAACACTTCTACCTGGATACTTAAAAGATGGTCCTAAGTCCCATGTAGCTACTGAGTATAAATAGTTTCCATATTGAACATACCATGGTTTGTCTAGCTTGTAGTGACTATACATGGCTTTAAGGATTTCTTCGGGAACTGCTTTTTCTTGAGCAAATGGATCGCCGGGAACAGCACGCATTAAAAAAAATGTGATAGAAACTATGATAAATAGCGATATAAAAGTACTTGCTAATCGTCGCAGTATAAAGCGGCTCATACCTATCCAATCGGAAGAGTGTCGTCAAAACAAATTACATCATCCCTATCAAGGGTATTTAAATCAATCTGATATTC
>JAEMRK010000092.1 GCA_016463375.1 Parachlamydiales bacterium
TAGCCGAAAAGAAAATAGCAGATTTAAATTTTAAAAAAAATAATTCATCTCAAGTTTTTGATATAGAAAAAGAGTTAAAAGTTTTATCAAAAAAATTAAGTCATTATAAAAATGTGCTGAAAGAATCTAATGACCATTTTATAAAAATTGGTCTTATAATTAAGGATACCGAAGTACAATTGGCCCAAGAATTAGCAGAGATTCAACAAAAATGTCAATTAAGCTTAAAAGAAATGCAAGAGAAGGTCTTCATTAACAAACAACATGTGATGAAAGATTTTGCAGACCAATTGTTAGATTTAAAAATCGGTTAATTTTTTGAAAGCGTTGATCACCTGGCCGGGTCTTATTAAAATTTTCCAAAACTTTAAACGCAAGTAGCGCGTAGGAATAGCTTTATTGACTGTAACAGCAATACCATCTGTCCACCCAGGTTTCCAAAACTGTGCCCGATTGGATCTTTGATGAATTGTTATTGTTTTAAGACCTAAAGCAGAACCTAAATGGGCAATACCAGAATCATTTCCGATAACAAAACCAGACTCATAGATAAATTCTGCTAACGTCGATAAAGAGTTAAAAGAAGGAATCAATAAATTAGCGTTAGCAGCAATTTGACACCATTCATCCCTTTCTTCAGGGGACACTATAATTATTGGTTCATAACCCATATCTAATAATCCTTGAGCGACTTGGACAAAAAATTTAGCTGGCCAAATTTTTTGAGAGTCAGCACTCATTGTATGGAGGATAACGCGTTTAGGATATTTTTTAAAAATAAGGCCTTTAGGAATATCTAAAGCGATATCTTTGACAGGGTTTTGGATATTTAATTCTCTAAAACACAATTGGACTAAGTTATCCGCTAGGGGTAATGAACTATCCATTTCCCAATTTTTAAAATATTTGACATGTTTGTACAGTGGGTCATGTGAAGGAAGCTTAACTTTTTCTGATGGGGGAAACCCCATTTGCATAACAACCATATCGAACTGGGAACAAATTGAAAGCCATTCATCTGGTTTTGGATGGGGGAATATTTTAGCATAAGAGTATAGTGTTTGTAGCTGAATTAATGGCGTATTGAAAATACTGACCTCGTAACCATTAAGTGCTAGATTTCTAGCAACAATTGAATAGATGAGGCCATCACCTAATCCAGAAGCTGTAAACACTGCGGCTCTTTTAACCATTATATAATTCACTAATTGGAAATAATACTTATGGTAGAATTTAAGCCGATTGTTGTCGATGCTACTATTTCCTTTTAAGTTAACTACACTTGATTTTGTCAATTTTTTTTGATAGTGTCATAGAATGAAAACGACCATAATATTACCAAATCAGCTCTTCCCGGAACACCCATCCATTAAAATCACTGAGCAAGTGATCATTGTTGAAGATCCTCTTTTCTTTGTAGATCGTGTATATCCAGTTAAGTTTCATCAGCAAAAGCTAAGCTTTTTAAGAAGTGCTATGAAGCAGTATGAAGCACTACTGAAGAAAAATAAAATATCGGTGCATTACGTTGAAACCAAAGATATTTTAGTAAAAGGCTATGAGAAAATTTTTAAAAAATTTGATGTAACTAGTTTACACGTTGTTGATGTTGTAGATTTCATAGCAGAAAAACGATTGAATGAAGTCGCAAAAAATTTATCACTAGCAATTGAGTGGCATGACACACCTTCTTTTTTAACACCCCAAAATTGGTTTCAGGAGCGTTTTAAAAATCTTAAACATTTTTCGTTTACTCCTTTTTATATTGCTCAGAGAAAAAGATTGGATGTTTTAATCGACGCTGATGGTAAGCCGACCGGTGGCCAGTGGAGTTTTGATGTCGAGAACAGAAAAAAAGTTCCTAAATCGCTAAAATTTCCAAAAATACCGTCTCATCCAGTTAATGCTTATGATGAAGAGGCTGTGGATTATGTTAAAAAAAGATTCAAAGACCATCCAGGAGATGCTCAAGGTGTATGGGTTCCAACAAATCACAGTGATGCAAAAAAGTGGTTTAATTCTTTTTTAAAAGATCGACTCAAGTTATTTGGTGATTATGAAGATGCGATCGTTAAAGAAGAAGATGTTTTATTTCATTCTGTTCTATCCCCACTATTAAATTCGGGGCTATTAACACCGGAGTATGTTTTAAAAAAGACGTTAGAGCACCATGAAAAGCAGCCAATACCTTTAAATTCTTTAGAAGGATTTATTCGGCAAGTTATTGGATGGCGCGAGTTTGTTCGCGCCATCTACGTACATTGCGGTGTTAAACAAAGAAATAGTAACTTTTTTAAGCATACAAGGCAGTTACCTAAGGCATTTTATGATGGAACAACTGGCATCCCACCCATTGATGACACAATACAAAAAGTGCTTAAAAACAGTTATTGCCATCACATTGAGCGTTTAATGATATTAGGAAATTTCTTTTTGTTATGTGAAATTGATCCTGAAGAAGTCTATAAATGGTTTATGGAATTATTCATTGATGCCTATGATTGGGTCATGGTTCCGAATGTCTATGGGATGAGTCAATACGCTGATGGGGGACTGATGGTCACGAAACCTTATTTTAGCGGTTCCAATTACTTGTGCAAAATGGGTTATAAAAAAGGGGATTGGTGCGTAACATGGGATGCTTTGTTCTGGAGATTTTTAGACAAACACAAAGAGTTTTTTAAGAAACAGCCGCGCTGGAAGCTTCTTTTAGGTTATCTTAAAAAGAAGGGTCCCGAATATATCGAAGAGCAAAAAAAACATGCTGAAAAATTTTTGAGAAAATTGAGGTAAAATGACACCTGGTATTTACGAACATTATAAGAAAAAACTATATCGTGTTTATTTTATAGCAGAAGATGCTGAGACTGAAGAAAAAATGGTAGTCTATAGCCCCATGGATAATCCAGAACAATATTATGTGCGCAAACTTGATCATTTTTTACAAAATGTTCAAGTTGAAGAAGAAGAAATTCCACGTTTTAAATTTGTATCTAAAGAACACTGAACTGATCAAAATGAATGACTGGATTATTAGGATTTTCTGTATCAAAATAATAAGAATCGATTGTCTCTGATTTAGTGTCGAAAATCGAAAAAACGGTGTATCGATTACTTGCGATATAAGGCATTGGCACTCCATCTTCATCAATTAGTGGGTTCAACGAAGGAAGCACAGGTTTTAAGCCGTTGGGATCACCTCTAAGCTTATAATTATCCATATTTAAAACGTGTTCAAGTTCTTTTTTTGGAACACAAGGGTGGTCTTTTTTTAGGTACGATCCATAAGAATTACCGGAATTAGATGTCTCCAAATAGTTCATTTTAGATGGATGCTTAAAACGGCACCAAATGTGGCTATGGCCACTGTGAACAAGATGAACACCATGTTGAATCAATAAGGGTTCAATATCTCTGATTAAAATGTCATCTTTGATTGGATAATCATAGAACATTTTATTTTCTGTTTCTTTCCTTATAGGATGTGCAAAAGGAGGTAATGCGTTTTCACCAAGAGTGTGAAAAGCATTATGAAGCATAACTAGTTTGTATTTTGAGTTTTTAAATTCAGAACTATTTAATTCATTTTCAAGCCATTGGTACTGATCACTTCCTTTGGCAATGTCTTCGTAAATAAAATCTCCGCCGCCCTCAATGCCATCTTTAGAATTGGCATATTTGCCTCTATCATAATCGTGGGGCTTTCTCCAGGCCCTTGCTGCGCACAAAACGATCAAATAAACGTCACCAAAAATTACCGAGTAATATTTTTTAGACTTACACGTATCTGGAAATGAGAATATTTCCTCATACGAGATGGTATTGAATGCATCATCATGATTCTTCTTAAGTGGAAATGGCTCTTTAAACTGATCAAGTAAACTCTTAGAATTGTGGAGACGTCCCATAACTTCGTGATTGCCAACGGCGGGGAAAAGCGGTGCAGATTGTATTAGAGCAGATCCTGAGTAGGTAACGCCGTTTAAGACGTGACTTGTTTTTCCTTGCAAGCAAGGAAAAAAACTTAAATTGTTAGAGTCATCAAACCATTCAGAGGCTTCATCTGGAATGTTTACACAGTCACCTGCAAAAAATATGGCATCGATTTTAGGTACAGTTTCAGCGATTTTTTGTATGTTTGCTGCAACCATAGGCTTTAGTTGATAATCTGATGTCAGCAATATTTTCAATGGTTGACCTTGTTTTGGTGCAGCAAAACATGGAAAAACGTCACTTTTAATTTCATCGCTTACAACCCGGTATAAGGTAGGATTA
>JAEMRK010000093.1 GCA_016463375.1 Parachlamydiales bacterium
GTAATTGTTCTAAAATTTCATGAGTGGTGTTTGCAAGATGGCCAAAATCAACTTTATCTTGAGTTGCAAGTTCTGGGAGTCTTTGCATAATTAGTGGAAACAGTAAAGCTGTTACTAAAACAGAGCGATCAGGTTTTCGTCTTTTGTTACGTTTAATGAGTAGGTCAATTGTCTCTAAAAACTTAAATATTTCCTTGCCTTCTTCTTGCTGTAAATGGCGGCTTAAACGAGGGAATAAATAGGCAAGCAGTCCTGTCGATGTCATCTGTTTAAAGAAGGGTAGACTTGCGCCAGATTCTAACATTTTAAGTAGTTCTTCTAAAACTCTAGCTGGCGAACTTTTAGTGATCTCTGATTTGCAGCTTTCTAAAGCATTCCATGTAGCAGCCTCTACAGCTAAACCAAAACGGGCACGAAATTTTAAAAGTCGTATCATCCTTACAGGATCTTGCTTAAATCTCGATTCTGGATTACCAATTGTTCTCAAAAGTCTCTTATTAAGATCTTGGTAACCACCAACATAATCAATGACTGTATCGTCAGTTGCACTGTAAAATAATCCATTAAGTGTAAAATCGCGTCTTAAGACGTCTTCTTCAGGAGGTCCCCAGCAATTATCTCTAATGATTAAGTTTTCTTCATTTGTATCACCAGCGCGAAATGTAGAAACCTCAATCACTTTAAGCCCAAAACGGACGTGAGCTAATCGAAAGCGTCTTCCTATAAGCAAACAATGTCTAAATATTTTTTTAATTTCTTCAGGTCTTGCAGACGTAGCAATATCGAAATCTTTGGGGATGTGTCCCATGAGGAGATCTCGAACGCCGCCACCAACTAAATACGATAGATAGCCGTTTCGAGTCAGTTTCGAAAGGATGAATAAGGCGTCAGGATCAATATTTTCGCGACGTATATGGTGCGCTGAAGCGGAATAAATAGTGGGTTCCACGTAATGAATGAACTCCTACAGGTTAACTTTAGAAATTATAAACCAGTATATAATAAAATCAAGCCTAAATCCTGTAGCAGTTCAAGGCGAAGGATTTAGGCTTTTTGAGTAATTCAAATTTTAAGACTGGTGTTTAGCTATTATCTTGTTAACAACCTCGGCTCCGTTATCAGAATTAATAATGATCCTAGCAATTTCAAGGGTTTCTTCAAAATCTTTGTAAATACCCATTTTAACATCTTCATCTAAAAATTTGTTTAAATGTGATCTGTAAGCTTTTTTATTTAAGGTCATAAGTTTGTTCATTATTAAACTGCTGAAATTAATTAGAGACAAACAATTAAAATATTTATTGTTTTGTTCAATAAAATGTTTTTGTAATGCTTTGATTTCTAAAGCTATTTCATAAGTGTCTTTAGAAAATGAAGATGTTATTAAATCAAAATTTAAACCATGTTCGATTAAATGCTCAAAACAAACCTCCCTATGATTTGGGAGCATTACATCAATATATTTTTTAAGAAGGCTGATGCCATGGCTTATATCAGCTCTACGATCGGATTTATAATAAAGCGAACACAATTCAATAATGAACTGAACAGCTGTATCTTCTGTAACATAATTTTTCTTCCATAAGTCTAAGATAAGGTTTTCATATTGACGCAGTTCGAAATACTCTAAATCTTTAGTATCTGAGCATAATAGAGCGGAAAACTTACTGCATAATCTATGTGGTAATGTCGGGGAATGACTTGATAGAAATATATTCATATAAATAAAAAGATAATGATCAAAAAATCCTTGGAAAGGACCAAAAAAATCTTTACCTACATTGGTAGGATTAACGAAGTTTTCTATTAATTTACATAATTTAACAAGCGTAATACTAATGAATTGTCTTTGATTGCAAGTGTTTATTAAACTTATAGCCCCCATTAATAAATGTTCACTAAGATTAGAATAGGGTTTTAGCTGATTACAGAAAAAGTTAATGCAATCTGTCGATTTCTCTTTAACTATAATATTTAAGAAGGCTTTGGTTAATTTAACAAGCACTTCAAAACAACTTTTAGGATCAAGTTTGTAAAAGTTTTGATGCACCTTAGCATAGTCAGATTGGTAATCTTTAAAAAATTCAATGCGATAATGATTATCACATAATAAATTTATGTAATTTTTATATAAGTTGATACCTGTTTGTAGAGTCATATCATTTATATCCCACGCGCCATCTGCAAAAGAATATTCAAAAAGCGTTTTAACCGCGCTGACTTCATTGTCTTGAATAAGATGAAGAATTGTAGTGCTGTAAACGGCAAAGGTAAAATCTTTAGAAGTAGACATCAAATTAAGCTGGTTAGCTCTTTTGACGAGGTTAAAAGATTTTAAACGCTTCTTAGGATCCTCGCTAAATTGATAGGCTCGTATTAATAAAGAATAAATCGAGTATCTCTGTTTAGGTGAAAATTTACAGTCAGGATTTATGTCTTCTGTAAAAAGAAGTTTTAAGACTTCGTCTAAATTTTGATGAACGGTTTTTCCGCATAAAAGTCTTAAATAGTTAACTTGCCATAAAGTAGAGGTGGGTTCTGGCATCTGTTCTATTTCATTAGTAATAGACTGCCTCATGGTCAAGAAACTATCAGTCAACATCTCAATTTTGTCGTGCGGATAAATTTCAGGCGGATTCAATATTAAATAATCGAGGTAGTTATTTATTAAAATATTGACAGAGTTTGCTAAATCGTAAAATTCCGGATTATTTTTAATTTTTAAAAGCAAGTCAGTCTCTGCAAATCTTGATGCCAATTCTGGAGTTTTTAAAAATACACCCTGTATAGAGTGATATTTGGGATTTATTAATATTCCCAAAAGAAGATCTATTTCATTGCCTGAGAAGTTTTTGGGCAAAAGATCTTGAAAAAACAGATCCCAGGCTTTTTCAAAATGATCTGTGTATAATAAGTCAATGGTGCATATAAATAGGTGCAATCTATGAAAATAATTATAGTTTTGTGAATGAGGGAATAAATTAAACAAGGCCCACGATAACTCGAGGGTTACATAACTTTTTTGCGTAGTTAAACTTTCCAAAAGGTTCGGTACAAGTTGTTTTTTTTCGAAAGCTGAGAATCCAAACTCAATTAAATAATCAGATATTGTCGTAGTGTAAGACCACTTTTTATCGCGAAAAGCTTTATTAAATTTTTTACATTCTGTCTCAACAACGTTAAAACTGTTATGGTTCAATTTTATATTTTGATGTATTAACTCAATTCCTTTTTCCCATGTATCTTGATGAGGAGAGTTAAGTAAGGAATGAGCTGCAAAAAAATTGTTTTTAATAGTCTCTTCTCTATTTGATAAAGAGCGTTTTTTTATTATTTTAAGTGCCGCTAATCCCAATGAAAAATGTTTTTCGTCGGAAAAAAGTTTTTTGATCAATGTCTGTAAATTTGTTGAATTTTTACTGATAGCTGGCATTTTTGACAGTAAATTTAAAGACATGTTTAACAAAATATTGTCATCAGTTTGGGATATTAGCATTAATACTTTTGTGTAAACTTTGTTAGAAGCTTGAAATTCATTAAAAATCTCACTCCATCTTAAAAGTAATTTTATCCCAATTTCTAAACTTTCCTCGTGACTGATGAGCACTTGTGTAAGGATATAAATTAAATCATTTAAATTTTTATCAGCGTGTTTATAAATTTCAGTTATTTTATTAATTTCATATTCTTCGATAACGACCAAAAGTGTTTCAGCTAAATTACAAAGATTTTCAGGGTCATTTTCAAGATTTTTAATAAAAATATTTAAGCCAAATTCTTTTGGATCAAGTTGGTTTAAATTGTTCAACAAGAGAAAGAAAAACTGGAAATCTTTATTCGTAGTTGTTTCATTAAATTTTTTTAAAATTTCTGTAGAGTATCTTTGCTGTGTGTAAGATTCAGTTCCAATTCTTTTTATTATGGATTTTTCTAACGGATTTTTAGTTTTCTTTAATGCATTTTCAAGCCATAAGCTTTTGTATGTTTTTGATTTTTCTAAATGTTCATTAAGAAATTTATTGTTAACAAACACCTTTCTTGTTTCCAGAGGTTTATATAAATTTATAAATGCCTCAAGATTATTATCTTTAAGGTGATCGAGGTACATGCATAACCAATCTTGAAAATCGTCATCCTTTATTTTTTTTGACAAGTAATTTTTTTTCAAAATTGGTGTAATAAAAACAAATGTTAAATTTTTATCCACTTCTAATGATAGTTTTAGCAAATCAAATAAAAATTGATGGAATTTTTTTAT